>CALMOO010000057.1:2334-4450 GCA_937871705.1 uncultured Hymenobacter sp. | reverse complement strand
GGGCAAACCCAGGGCTGCGCCAGCGGCGTGCGTCGGCCCAGCAGGTGCGGCAGCCACGGCCAAGGGCAGCAAGGCTCCGCACAGGAGTAGAGATTTTGCTTGCATCAGCAAGGAGGTATGCGGCCGACCTAAGCCAGCCTGGGTGGGAAAATCGGAGAGAGTGGAGCGCGGCCAGGCGCGGCCCCGCCTGAAGCAACGTCGCCGTTGGAGGGGGGTAGGGAGGGTGTAAAAGTACTGGCTGCCTAAGCGCGGGAAGGGACCAGTTTTCGGCAAAAAAGGTTAAAAAATCTGCCAATAGGCCTATCACCGATTTTGCTTAACTAGCAGTAACACGTTGTTTTACAATATAATAGTGTTATTAACTAGCAGGGTTGGCCTTGGCGTCGCTTCAGCGGTGTAGCTCGCTGAGGATAGGATGGTCGAGGCTAGCCAGAGCAGCCTGCTGGGGCTTGAGCAGCTCGAAAACGGTGATGTCATTCTGCCCTTTTTTGAGCCATTCGGCCGGCACGTAGAGCGTCTGCTGCGGGCCAATGGCCCAGTAGCGGCCCAGGTGGTGGCCATTGACCCACACGCTGCCCTTGCCCCACTGGCGCATGTCGAGGTAGGTGTCGGTGGGCGTGGCCACGGTGAAGGTGCCGGCGCGCAGTACCGGCCCGCTGGTGGGGGTAGGGGCCGCTGCGCCCGCCTTGGCGATGGCCGGCGCTTGGTCGAAAGGCAGGCTGTACATCTGCCAGCCGGTAAGCTCGCGCCCGCCCAGGCTCACGCTTTTGGTGATGCCCTTGGTGTTCTGAAGCAAGTACTCGCCGAAGTTGACCCGGCCGAGGTTCTCGACCAAAATATCGAGCTGCACCTTGCCCGTTGGCAGGGTCAGGCGCAGGCTGTCTTGGCGCTCGCGCCGGTCGAGGGTACCCACGCGCTTACCATTCACCATGACCACGGCGTAGTCGCGCAGGTCGCGCAGCTTAAGGAACTGCTCGGTACCGCTGCCCGTGATGGTGGTGCGGTACAGCACGAAGCCGTAGGCTTGCTTGAGGTTTTCGAAGGTGAGCGGCTTTTGGCTAGCCACCGGCGCGGGCAGGCGGTCCAGCAAGCTCAGGCTTTTGGTGAGCTGCATGGCGGGCAGCGCCACGCTGGGCTTAGCCGCCGGAATGGGGGGTAGGGGCTGGTTTTTGGGCCGATACTTGGCAATGACCTCGCGGAAGGCCCGGAACTTGGCCGTGGCGTTGCCGGCCTCGTCGAGGGGCGCGTCGTAGTCGTAGCTGCTCACTTGGGGCTCGTAGTGCGAGGTATCGCCCTTGAAGTTGGCCCCGTTCATAAACCCGCGGGTGGTGCCGCCGTGGAACATATACATGTTAATCGACAAGCCCGCCTTCATTACCGAGTCGAGCGGCGCGATGTACTTGGCGGCGGGCACGGTGTGGTGCGGCGTGCCCCACCAGTCGAACCACGCCGGGTACCACTCGGCGATGTAGTAGGGGCCTTTGCCGTCGTGGTTGGTGCGCACGAGCTGGCGCACCACGCTGGGCTTGTCTACACCATTCACGGCGGGCAGCAAGCCGGGCAGGTGGCCGGCCGCCACGTCCTTGGCGGGGTCGCAGGTATAAAGCAGGCCATCGAAGCCGGCGTCGATAAAAAGCTGTTTATTAAGAGCCAAGTATTGCTTGTCGGAGCCGTACGAGCCGTACTCGTTCTCAACCTGCACCATCAGCACCGGCCCGCCGTGGTTGACTTGCAGCGGCGCCAGCTGCTTGCCCACCGCCTCGATGTAGCGCTTGTAGGCGGCCACATACTGCGGCTCCTGGCTGCGCACTTTCAGGCCGGGCACGTTCTGGAGCCAGTAGGGGTAGCCGCCAAATTCCCACTCGGCGCACACGTAGGGGCTGGGCCGCAAAATCACCCACAGGCCTTCTTCCTGGGCCATCTTTACGAAGGCCGCCACGTCATTATTTCCCGTAAAATCATACTTGCCCGGCTGCGGCTCGTGCACATTCCAGAACACGTAGGTGCCGATGGTATTCAGGCCCATCGCCTTCGCCATTTTGAGGCGGCTGCGCCAGGCTTCGCGCGGAATGCGGGGGTAGTGCAGCTCGCCCGAAATCATCTGCAAAGGCTGCCC
>CALMOO010000057.1:0-2324 GCA_937871705.1 uncultured Hymenobacter sp. | reverse complement strand
GTTCCCAGGGCAAACGTATGCTGCGGTACGCGCTTGGCGGCGGGCTTCACGCGTGCTGGACGAGAAGGGGGGGTAGGGCGGTGGGGGAGGGGCAACCCGATGGCCGGACTGGCCAAAAGCAACAAGGAAAATAACCCTTGCCGGAAAGTAGAACTTCTCATACGGAGAGCGAATGCAAGCCGCGGCCAAGCCGGGCAGTTGGGTGGGAAATGCGCAGCCTCAAAAAGCCAGCACTAGACGGGTACCTCGATGGAGTAAGGCAAAAGTACCGGGTCTGAAAGGCCGGAAGGGGGTGTTTTTCCGTCAAAAAGGGCTTCAAATCATGTTTAAGTACCAAAGTAGGCAACCCAACCGGCCGCGGCCTGGCCCTTTGCCCGGCCGGCTTCTACCTTTAGCGTAGCGCGGACTTTCTGCCCGCGAGTCAGAAAGCTCAACTGCATCGCGGCTGAAAGTCCGCGCTACTGCTTGGCCGAGCACACGCTTATTTGCACTATGAACGCGCTCCGTATTTTCCGTTGGGGATGGCTGCTGCTTGGGCTGCTGCTGGCGGCCGGGGGGGTAGGGCACGCCCAGGATACACCCCCCGGCGACTTCCGCTTCGAGCATATTACCGTCGACCAGGGCTTGTCGCACAGCGACGCCATGGCTGTGGCCCAGGACCACAACGGCTTCATCTGGATTGGCACCAACCGGGGTATTGACCGCTACGACGGCTACCACCTCAAGCAGTACGCGCTGCCCATCAACCCCCAAAACGGCCTCTCGGGCAACCGCATTTCGGCCCTGCTCGCTACCCCCAGCGGCCAGCTTTGGGCGGGCGCCGAAAGCTCGGGCATCAGCCGCTACGATGCCGCCCACGACGCCTTCGTGCCCCTAGATGCGCAAGCGCTGCCGGCCGCCTACCGCCCCCAGGCCGAGCAGCTAACCCAGAGCGACGTGCGCGCCCTCACCACCGACCCGCAGGGCCGCCTCTGGGTGGGTACGGCCCAGGATGGCCTGTTTGTGCTGAGCTTCGATGACCGCGGCCAGCCCAAGTCATTGCGCCAACTGCCGGCCACCGCAGCTGGCCGCCCAGCCCTAACGCAGATAACAAGCCTGGCCGTGGACGCCGAAAACACGGCTTGGGTCGGCACCCTCGGGGCTGGCCTGGTCGTAGTCCGCACCGCCGAGTCCGACCTGCCAGTCGAGGCCACATCGCTGAGTTTGCCCGTGAGCGCGCTCACCCTCGACCGGCGCGGCGACTTGTGGGTTGGCACCGAGCGGCAGCTGTTCTGGGTGCCGGCAGCTAATCGCCGCACCGGCCACGCGTTGGCCGCGCACGTCCTACCCCATCATTACCCGCGCATTCAGGCCCTGCACCTCGACTCGTTTGGGCGGCTGTGGGCGGGCACGCTCTACGGCCTTTACGTGTGGGAGGCGGGGGTAGTAACGGGCACGGCCCCGCCGCTTCGCGCGGCACGGCCCACCCTGTTTTTGCCCCGCGACGGTGAGGTGCACGGCCTCAACTCAGAACGGGTGCACCAAATTTTTGAGGGCCGCGACCAACAAGTGTGGCTGTGCGCCTCGGCGGGCGGCCTGAATAAAGTGGACTTGCGCCAGCGCGCCTTCGGGCAGCTGCGGCACCAGCTTACGGGCAAGCCGGCCTTGTCCAATGCCAACAACTACATCAACGCCGTTTATAAGGAAGACGCGACGAACACGCTGTGGCTGGGCTCGCGCAACGGCGTGTCGGCTTACGACCTCACGCGCCACACCTACCGCAGCTACCTCAACCAGCAGTCCGATACCGTGCGGGGCGTGGACGTGGCCACCATCTTCCGAGCGGCCGACGGCACGCTCTGGTTTGGCACTCGCGACAACGGGCTGGTGGCCCTACGGCGCACCAGCGGCCACGACCAGCTGACCACCTACCGCTACCTACCCGATGGCTTCGACCTGGCCACCACCAGCGTCGAGCACCTGGCGCAAGACGGCCAGGGCACGCTCTGGGTCGCTACCTTCTCCAAAGGCCTGCTGCGCTTCAGCCCCGACGGACATTATCTAGGGCGCTACGATGCCAGCCCCGCTCGCGGCGGCCTGCCCACCGGTCATTTTACCTACTTGCTCTACGATGCCCCCCGCGACGTGCTCTGGGCCAGCACCCGCAACGCGGGCTTGCTCAAGCTGCGCCCTACCCCCGACTCGCTGCGCGTGCTGCGCCAGTTCAGCTACCAGAAGGGTGCGGCGACTGGCATGCGCGTAAACTATGTGTGGCCGTTGCTATTAGGTAAAAATGGTGCTTTGTGGATAGGTACTATCGGTGGCGGCCTGCACCAGCTCACTAC
>CALMOO010000056.1 GCA_937871705.1 uncultured Hymenobacter sp. | reverse complement strand
AGATTGGACTTGACACCGGCCGTGCCGTGCTGGCCGTCAAGAAAGATGACATCGTACGTCGTACTGAGCTAGAGGAAGAAACGGTGGACGACGTGTACCGCGTCATTCGCCAAGAATTCGCGGACGACGACGACATATCAACCGATGAAGCAGCTGCTCCATCGGCCCCGGTTTCGACCGAAAACACCGACAGCGCTCCGGCCGCCCAATGAGGGCCGGGGCCAACCGCCCGCAGGTAAGCTATTAAATCGAGCCAGTGGGCTCTATTTATAGCCTGCTGGCCAGATTTAATCTTTACCTTTGCACCCAAGAACGTATCGTTCGCGACTTTATAGAATGGCGGAAGCAACCCCGAAACGGCTACTCCAGGCGGCCAAAGACCTGAACATTGGCATCGACCGGGCAGTCGAGACACTTTCCCGCAAGGGAATTGCGGTCGAAAATAAGCCTACCACTAAGCTCACCGGCGAGCAGGTGGCACTGTTGGAAAAAGAATTTGCCGCTTCGGCCCAGGACAAGCAGGAAGCTCAGCGCCACACGCAGGCCCGCCGCCAAAGCGAGCTGAATGCGCAAGCGCAGGCTTCTGCCGCTAAGCCCGCTGCGCCGGTACCAGCCCCAGCCCCCAAGCCAATAGTGGCAGCCCCCGCTCCCGTAATTGCCCCTGTAGCAGCTGCGCCAGCACCAGCACCAGTAGCTGAAGTAAAAGCTACACCTGTTGTGGCAGCGGCTCCTGCTCCTACTCCCGTAGCTGTAGCTCCGGCGCCTACCCCCCCTACAGAAGCACCTAAGACACAAGGCCTTAAAGTGCTCGGCAAAATTGAGCTCGATAGCAAAGGACGGGTTATTCCTCCTCGGCCTGCCCAAGTGGCCCCAACTCCTGTTGTAGCCCCGGCTCCTGCAGTAGCTGCGCCCGTGGCAAAAGCGGCGCCAGCACCTGCGCCCGTAGCACCCAAGCCAGCAGAGGCGCCAGTTACTCAGCCCGTGGCTGCATCAACGCCAGTTCCGGCTCCAGCTCCAGTAGCTGCACCAGCACCAGTTGTTCAGGTTCCGGCTCCGGCTGCTACCCCAGCCACACCTCCGGCTCCCGTAGTAGCGGCCTCTGTTCCTGCTTCAGTACCTGCTCCGGTGGTAGCCACTGCTGCCCCTGCTGATGCGCCTACCCCTCCTGCCACGGAGGAAGGCACTATTACAGCCAAGGCTGACCAGCTTAAGGGACTTACTGTACTCGGTAAGATTCAGCTGCCGGTTGACTCTAGCCGGCGTGGACCAGGCGGCGGCCGCGGCCCTCGCCCAGTGGCTTCGTCCGATGTGCGTAAGAGCGGCGTTGGCACTAACAATAACCAGAAGAAACGCCAGCGCTTACCCGCCCCTGGCCAGCCTGGTGGGGGTAGCGGCGCTACCACTAACACCGGCACTGGCCAACAAGGTGGCGGTGGTGGCTACCAAGGCAATCGCCCGAATAATGCGCCAGGCCAGCAAGGTGGCAACCGGCCGGGTGGCCAAGGTGGTAATAACCGTCCTAGCCCTGGCCAAAATAACCGTCCGGGCCAGACGGCCAACCGTCCGCCGCAGCCTGCCCTTACACCGGAGCAGAACGATAAGCAGATTCAGGAGCAAATCAAGGCTACGCTGGCTAAGCTGAGTGGCGGCAAAAACAACGCCGCAGCCAACCGTGCCCGCTATCGCCGCGACAAGCGTGGCATGGCAGCTGAAGAGCGCGAAGCACTACGTGCCCAGAACGAGCTTGATGCCAAGACATTAAAGCTGACCGAATTTATCTCGGCCAACGACCTCGCATCGCTGATGGACGTGAATGTGAACGAGGTTATCAAGGTGTGTCTGGGTATGGGAATGTTCGTTTCCATTAACCAGCGCCTCGATGCTGAAGCTATCACGGTTATTGCCGACGAGTTTGGCTATGATGTAGAATTCTTGTCGGCTGAAGAGGACGAGGAGCCCATCGATATGACCGATGCGCCGGAAGACTTACAGTCCCGCGCCCCGATTGTCACTATCATGGGTCACGTCGACCATGGCAAAACGTCGCTGCTTGACTACATCCGCGAAGCGAGTGTAGCTAAAGGCGAGGCTGGTGGCATTACGCAGCACATTGGTGCTTACGAGGTAAGAACCAAGTCAGGCAACCCAATTACATTCCTTGACACGCCTGGCCACGAAGCCTTTACGGCTATGCGTGCCCGTGGTGCCAAGGTGACGGATATTGCCATCATCGTAATTGCCGCTGACGACTCGGTGATGCCGCAGACCAAAGAGGCTATCAATCACGCTCAGGCTGCTGGTGTACCAATCATTATTGCGCTTAACAAAGTCGATAAGCCCACGGCTAATCCAGAGAAAATCCGCGAAGAGCTTTCGCAGATGAACATCCTGGTAGAAGAGTGGGGCGGCAAGTACCAGAGCCAGGAGGTATCGGCGAAGTCGGGTCTCGGGGTAGATGACTTGCTGGAGAAGGTACTTCTCGAAGCCGAACTGCTTGACCTCAAAGCCAACCCTGACCGCAACGCGGTAGGTACGGTTATCGAAGCTGAGCTAGACAAAGGCCGTGGCTATGTAACGACTGTACTGGTGCAAACCGGCACGCTCAATGTTGGTGACATCGTACTAGCCGGCCCACACTACGGCCGCGTGAAGGCCATGACCGACTATCGTGGCAAGAAGAAGAAAGTAGCTGGTCCGGCCACTCCTGTGCAGGTGCTTGGCCTGACGGGTGCCCCACAAGCCGGCGACCGTATTCAGGTAATGGAAACCGAGCGTGAAGCCCGTGAGCTAGCTACCCAGCGCCAGCAACTGGCGCGTGAGCAGAGCATCCGTACCAAGAAGCATATTACTCTTGACGAGATTGGCCGCCGCTTGGCAATCGGCTCGTTTAAAGAGCTGAATATCTTGGTGAAAGGCGACGTGGACGGCTCGGTAGAAGCCCTCTCCGACTCGCTGCTGAAGCTTAGCACGCCCGAAGTGAAAGTAAATATCCTCAGCAAGGGGGTAGGCGCTATCTCGGAGAGCGATGTATTGCTCGCTTCAGCTTCTGACGCTATCATCATCGGCTTCCAGGTACGGCCCTCACAGAGTGCCCGCCGCTTGGCTGAGCAAGAGCAGATTGACGTTCGCTTGTACTCCATCATCTACAACGCCATCAATGAGGTGAAGGACGCGATGGAAGGCATGCTTGCTCCTACTGTGCACGAGATTGTGGTGGCCAATGCTGAAGTACGCCAAGTATTTAATATCACCAAGGTCGGCACCATTGCCGGCTGCATGGTGACGGACGGTACCTTCACCCGTAAGACCCGCGTGCGGGTAGTGCGCAACGGTATCGTTCAGTACACGGGCGAGATTCAAGACCTCAAACGCTTCAAAGATGATGTCTCGGAAGTGCGCCAAGGCTATGAGTGCGGTATCAGCGTTAAGAACTTCAATGACTTGCAAGAAGGCGACAACATTGAGGGCTTCGAAGAACAGGAAATCAAGCGCAAGCTTTAATACTCACCGACTGCCTTGCTAGAGGCAGATTTCACGAATGTGAATCATACCATTCGCAGTAATAGGTGAATAAACAAGAAAGGCGGCCTATATAGGCCGCCTTTCTTGTTTATTCACCTATTACTGCTTACTTCAGTAGCTGGACTAGATAAAGGGCAGAGCGCCATTTGCAAACTCCGCTTTTGAAGCAACAATTGGCGTTTTAGAAGAACAAGAATTTCTTATGTTTGCCGTGGTCGTGCACGAGAGGCTTGCCTTTAGGGTCAATACCTGGTGCTTGACGCGACATACCGTGCTTCTGCTTTTGGCCCCGCATAACCTTGAACTCACGGACGGTAAAAGCTCCGTTGCTTTTGTCGTACTGGCGGGCCGAGCCGCTGCTACCCGCCCCAAAGCTAGTATTACCCGTGCGAGCTTCCAGTATTTGGAGTTGCTGGTCGCGAGCAGCATCTTCGGGGCTCATTTGCTGCTGGCGGCGAGCACGGGCCGGGTCAGAGGCAGAGGTAGCATTGCCAGCTGGCGCCGAAGTTTGAGCCAGCGTAACCGAGACACTAAGCAGGGTAAAAGAGCCGGCTAGAAGACCGGTAGTAAGCAGATTTTTCACGCGTAAGGTAAAGTAGCTAGTTGTTCTTCAAAAGCATGGCGCTAACCAGGCGCCCAGCGCATTAAGTTCCGTTAGTGCCTTTGGGGGATATTACTAGCAAAACGGGGGTAGGGCTTAAAAATTGTTAGTTATAACCTGCTAACGCCCAGTGCGCAACGCATCGCGAATTTCCATCAACAGCTCCTGGTCTTTTGTGGCCACGGGTGCGGCGACAACAACTGGTGTGGGTTTTTTAAGCTTATTAGCCATTTTCACCACCCAGAAAATGATGAAGGCAATAATGAGAAAGTAAATGACAGCGTTGAGGAAGTTACCATAGCTAACTACGGCAGCCTTAGCATCCTGAGCCGCTTTGAGGGTGGCATAGTGCTGGCCGTTGAGGGCGAAAAACTTCTCTTTGAAATCAATGCCACTCGTGAAAACACTCAAGATGGGCATGATAACATCATCAGTGAGCGAAGTAACGATTCTACCAAATGCCCCTCCAATAATAACGCCCACCGCTAGGTCGAGAACATTGCCTTTGGAGATAAACTCTTTGAATTCGGAAACAAAGCTCATTGTCAGTGTAGGAAAAAGTGAAAAAGATGTTTTGACAGATGAGCAGCATCTTGTAGTAACTAAAAAGCTACCAGCTTTGCTTTACCAAAGCTGCCTAATACTAGCCTAACTAGACGCCACAAATCTCGACGCAATATGCAGACATTCTGGTATACTCTCGCTCAATGCGCTGTTTACCAGTTCAAACTGCAAGCCACAGCCGACAAATCGGGTTGGCAACGGCCCAGCCGTACCTTTGGCGTCACTTTGCTCATCACTAGCTGCGCCTCATGGCTACAACCTTCGAAAACCTGCTTTATGACTTGGATGCTACTTCCGGCATTCTGACGCTGACCATCAATCGGCCAACCAAGCTTAATGCTTTGAACAACAGCACAATCATTGAGCTAGGGCAAGCCATTGGCCAGGCACTCACCGACACTGCCGTACGAGGAATCCTGCTAACGGGCAGCGGCGAAAAAGCCTTTGTGGCTGGAGCTGACATTGCTGAACTGGCTCAATTGAGCGGGCCAGGCGCGCAGGAAGCTGCTGAGCGCGGCCAAGCGGTATTTCGGCAGTTCGAAACCAGTCCTAAGCCCGTAGTGGCAGCTGTAAATGGCTTTGCACTTGGTGGGGGCTGCGAGCTGGCAATGGCCTGCCACATTCGGGTAGCCGCCGAAAATGCTCGTTTTGGCCAGCCTGAAGTAAACCTAGGCTTATTGCCCGGCTACGGCGGCACGCAGCGTTTGGTACAGCTCGTAGGCAAAGGCAAAGCGTTGGAACTGCTGCTGACAGCCGACCAGGTGAAAGCGGATGAAGCGCTTCGCCTCGGGCTGGCTAATCACGTAGTGCCTTTAGGCGAGTTACTTGATTTTAGCAAAAGCCTGCTTACGAAGATATTAAGCAAGGCCCCGCTAGCAGTGAGCTTGGTGATTGACTGTGTTAATACCTACTTCGACGAAGGTGGCGCAACGGGCTATAC
>CALMOO010000055.1:6933-11339 GCA_937871705.1 uncultured Hymenobacter sp. | reverse complement strand
CACCGACCAGAACTACGCGCAGTTTGGCCTAGGTACTCGTTCGTACACGTCGTTTGAGCAGGCGGGCATCGAAGCGGGGCTTTCGCGCCTGTACGGCGGCATTCACTACCGGCCTTCCATTGAGATAGGCGCGGTGCAGGGCAAGAAAGTCGCCCAGAACATTAACGCCAAGCTGGCTTTCCAATAAAAAGCCGGCTCCCCGCGCTCATTGGCGGCTACTCTGCTGCACCTGGCCGCAGCTGCGCTTGCCAGGCGGCAAACTCGGTGGCAACGATGCGCTGGCCTGTGATGCCTTTGCTGGCCCTAGAAGCCAGAAACACAATGGGCTCGGCCATCACCTCGGGGCTCAGCAGCTGCAAGCGCCCGGCAATGGCGGCCTTAGCCGCCTCGGGTATCATGCCGGTTTCGGTGGCGCCGCCGGGCAGCAGCATATTCACGTCGATGCGGTGCTCTTTCAGGTCTTCGGCCATAATGAGCGAGAGCGACTCGGCCCCCGCCCGTGACGGCCCGTACGGGATAAAGCCGCGCCGCCGCATGGTTTCATGGTTCATCGAGATGTTCACAATCTTGCCGTGCTGCTGCGCCAAAAAAAGCGGCACAAATGCTTTGGCTACCAAGAAATACCCCGTTAGGTTGGTGTCGATTAAGTCGCGAAAACCAGCGGCGCTCACTTCGTAAAATGGCTGCGGGCTGGTCATAAAATCCGGGTTCACGGTGCGCATCCCGATGCCCGCGTTGTTGACCAGCAAGTCGAGCCGGCCCCAGTGCATGCGCACCCAGCGCACGGCGTCGGCTACGGAGGCTTCGTCGCGCACGTCCAGCACAAGCGTTTGTACTTCAAGGTCTTCACTTTGCAGCAGCGCCTGCGCCTCGGCAAGCCGTTCTTCGCTGCGGGCCGTGATGACGACCGTGGCGCCGGCCGCCGCCAGCGCTTTGGCCATGGCCAGGCCCAGGCCACTAGAAGCGCCGGTTACCAGCGCCTTCGTCCCGAGCAGGGGGGTAGGGATGCTTGTCATGAGCTAGCAAAATGATTGAGTACCTTAAGGTACGAAGTAGCCCCGCAGGAGCGCGGCCGCTGGGGGCTACTTCGCAGCTTAAGGCGGTTTGCAGCTGGCTTATACCGTCAGGGCTCCTACCACTTCGCTCAGCGGCAACACGGTTTCTTCGCCGGTTTTCATGATTTTGATTTTTGCCACGCCGGCCGCCAGCTCCTCCGGCCCGAGCACAATCACGAGCGGAATGCCTTTGGCATCAGCGTACTTAAACTGCTTTTGAAGCTTGCTGGCGTCGGGGTACAGCTCGGCCGGGATGCCGGCTGCCCTTAGCTCGGCCAGCAGGGGTAGGGCGGCCCGGCCACTCGCCGGGTCGAAGTGCGTGAGCAGGCAGCGCGTGGGCGTTTCGCTGGTATCGGTGAATAAATCCAGCGTTTCGAGGCAGTCATACAGCCTATCCACGCCAAACGAAAACCCTACCCCCGACACGCCCGGCAAGCCAAACGAGCCGGTGAGGTTGTCGTAGCGGCCGCCGCCGCTCACGCTGCCCATCTGCACGTTGTTGATTTTGACTTCGAAAATGCAGCCCGTGTAGTAGCTCAGCCCGCGGGCCAGCGTGGGGTCAAATTCCAGCCGGTCGAACTGCCGGAAGCCCGAGGCTTCCAGGAGTTCGCGCACCTCATTTAGCTCGTTGAGGCCGCGGTAGTACGTCAGCTCGTCGTCGTCCTCGTCGCTGTCCTGGGTGGGGCGCTGGCCGTCGGGCTCCACGCCGGCCGTCACGAAGCCGGCCAGCAGCCGCGTCAGCTTGCCGGTGTAGTCGCCTTCCATGTTCAGCAAGGCAAAGAGCGTGTCGATGGTGGGCTCGGTAAAGCCCTTGGTTAGCAGCTCGTTGGTTACGCCTTCGCGGCCAATTTTATCGAGCTTGTCGATGGCTACAAACAAATCTGCCTCCTGGCCCTCGCCGCCCAGCGCCTGGTAAATGTTGCGCAGCACGCCGCGGTGGTTGATTTTGATGGTAAAATCATCGAGCCCCAGCCCGTTGAGCACCTGCGCCATCATGAGCACGATTTCGGCTTCGCAGAGCAGTGAATCGGTGCCCACCACGTCGGCATCGCACTGCCAGAACTCGCGGTAGCGGCCGCGCTGGGGGCGGTCGGCGCGCCACACGGGCTGCATCTGGTAGCGGCGGAAGGGGAAGGTGAGCGTGCCGCGGTTCATGGCCACGTAGCGGGCAAAGGGCACGGTGAGGTCGTAGCGCAGGCCCTTCTCGGCAATCTTGGGCAGCACGGCTTTGGGGCCGGCTTCGAGGTCCTCGGCCGTCACAAACGGCGTGATTTCGCCGCGGCGCTCCTTTACCAGGAAGTTGCCCGAGTTCAGCACTTTAAAGAGTAATTGGTCGCCTTCGTCGCCGTACTTGCCGGTGAGCACCGACAGGTTTTCGAGCGTCGGCGTTTCGAGCGGCGCGTAGCCAAACGTCTCGAACGTGCGCCGGATAACGTTGAAAATATGCTGGCGGCGTGCCACCTGGGCGGGGCCAAAGTCACGGGTTCCTTGCGGGATGCTGGGTTTCTGCATAGCGCCGCAAAGGTAGGTTTTTCAATTATCAATCAGTAGTTATCAATTAGCAGTGGCCCGCAGCAGCTACAAGGGCAAGCCCTACGTATGCGGCACAGTTCTTCTAACCTCGACCAATGCTTCGTTTCTACGCCTGCCTGCTGCTGGCCCTACCCCTGCCTTTTACCGCCGCCGCCCAAAAGCCGCTCAACGATACCATCAAGGTTGATAAGCGGCAGTATACGCTCTTCAACCCCACGCCGCGCCGCTACATGCGCCCCATGGTGCCCGACCGCCCCGGCATCACCGAAAGCCCATATTCGGTGGATGCGGGGCACTTTCAATACGAAACCGACGCGCTGCGCCTGCTCACGCGCCGCGAGGGCACGGCCTACGGGCACGACTGGTACGGCAACCATTTCCTGGCTAAAATTGGCCTCACCGACCGCACCGATTTTCAGGTCGCGCTCGACTCGTACACCGACACGCGCAACTACGACGAGGCCGACCCCAGCGCTACGCAGGTGGCGCGGGGGGTAGGCGACGTGACGCTGCGCGTAAAGCACACGCTGTTTGGCGACGACGACAGTCGCTGGGCCGTGGGCATCATTGGCTACGTGCAGCTGCCCACCGGCGGCCGCGTGGGCGACGGCGGCTACGAGCCCGGCCTGGTGGTGCCCGGCGTGTACCAGTTTACTAAAAACTGGAGCGCCGGCGGCCAGGTAGCGGCCAACTACTTCTACGACCGCGACCTGGGCCAGCACTACCTCCAGCTCACGCCCACGCTCACCACTGACTATCAGTTTAATAAGCTCGTGCAGGCCTTCGTGGAGCTGGTCGGCTACTGGGACGTGCGCCAGGCCTCGTGGCGCAGCTCGATTAACGTGGGCCCGCAGCTCGACATTTCGGACAACGTGCAGCTCGACTTTGGCACCCACCTGCCCATCACGCACTCCGTGGACAGGGAATATTTTTTGGGCCTGAGCTTTCGGCGCTAGCCAACCGGGGCAAGCTCAGACGCCCCCTTTCCGTTGCGGCGCACGCTTACCGCCGCGCCACGGCTTCGGCGTAGCCGCTCGCGGCCAGGAAGGCTTTGGCATCGCGGCTGGTTAGGATGTTAGCCAGCGCCTGCTTTTTGTCGGCAGCCTGGTTGTAATAAGCTTGCACAATGCGGTAGCCCACGTAGTAGCCTAGGTCGCAGGGCTTTTCGGGGGTTTCCTGGCGGCCGTTGGCAATCCAGTTTTTGGAGTTAGTGCCTAGCATTTCCTTCTGAAAATCAGCCCACAGCTCTTTTTCGTGCGTATCGCCGTAGGGGTGCAGGCGGGCGTTGTTGCCCAGCGAGCCCGTCACGAGCTCGGCCACAAAGTCGGCCATGCCTTCGCTGAGGGCGTAGCTCAGCAGGGTGCCATCCTGCGGGCCCTGGTTGCGGTGCACCAGCTCGTGCACCATCAGCGAGGGCATTTCCGTGACCTGGCCGCAGCGGTTGCGCTGCAGCAGGTCTAGCTCCGAGGTATCGACGCCGGGGCCGTTGGCCGTTTGGTCGGCGCCTATCAGCAGGCCCGCGTCCGAGACGGTGCCGCCCGATACCCAGCCGCCCACCACGAAGTAAACGTTTTGAAATTTCAAGGCCGGATATAGCTCCTGAAAGTGCCGGAAGGCCGCCACAATTCGGGGTTTCTGGGCCGCAATGGCCAGCGTAGTCGGCCGGATGGAGCCGTAGTACTTCGGCCGCGCCAAAATGAGGTGCGCAAACTCAGCATCGCTGCCAATTTTCAGCTCGCGATAATCCTGCAAGCCCGCCGAAGCTTTGTCGAAATATTCGCGCCGGAAAATAGCTTGCGCCTGGGCCGTGTCGCTTTG
>CALMOO010000055.1:0-6923 GCA_937871705.1 uncultured Hymenobacter sp. | reverse complement strand
GCATAGGCCTGCCAGAAATGCGTGATGTCGGTGGTGACGAGCTTCACATCCTCCGGCCGGTGAATGATGGTTTTTTCTTCGAGCCGGTGGGCGCGGGCCAGCAGCTTGGGCCACTGCGGGTCGTTGTGCAGCAGGTTCAGGTCCGAGTCAACGGCAATGTGGCTGGCGTTCACGTAGCCCGCCTCGATGGCCAGGCGCAGGTTGCTCAGGGCATGCGGCGCATCTTGCAATAAGCCGTAATAACAAGCTATATTATAGAGGCTCACAGCCTTGTAGCGCGGCTTGGCTGTTGGCTCGCGCACGACCTGCTGGTAGGCGCTGATGGCCGCCGGATAGTCCTTTTGCCGGCTGAGCTGTTGCGCCCGCACCAGCAGCGAGTCGGCGTGGGTCAGGGTTTGGGCCGACGCGGTGAGCGTCGAGCACCAGAGCAGTAGCGGCAGCAGGCGTTTCATGAAAGCAGCGTGGAGAAGGGGGGTAGGGAAATTAGTAAAGCCGGCAGTAACGGCGTCGCAAACTAACTCCCTCGCAAGCGGGAACTGCCGCGGTTGGCAGCTCCCGCCAGGATTGGCCTAGTCTCTTGCCCGCCGCTCAGCCACTTGCCGGCGGGATTTTTGCAGAAAAGAGGGGTAGCGTAGAAGCGTAGCTTCGCTTATAAGTAGTCGGTAATAGTGGCCGCACCAGTTGTCCCGACGCGATTCACGAGGTATTTGACTGCTGCAGCCCCACGGCGGCAGGCCTTACTTTCTGGCTTGCAAGCGCGTCAGTTTTTGCCGGGTATCCGGGTTTTCGTGCAGCTGTAAAGCCTTCGTGTACGACTCGGCGGCCAAGGTCCGTTTGCCGAGCGCCAGGTAGCAGTCGCCCAGGCTGTCGTGGGCGTTGAAGCTGGTGGGATAGCTCCGCACGTTCAGCTGAAAAAAGCCGAGGGCCCGCCCAGCCTGCTCATTTTGGAGCAAATGGTAGGCAAACTCGTTGACGAAACGCTCGGGCGGCCGCACCAGATACCCCATCTGGGTTGATACCTGCCGGTAATGAGCTTCCAGCAACAAGGCCGCGCCTTCGACTTTCAACGTGGGCCCCAGCAGCTCAACGGTGGCGGCCGGCGACAAGGCGTAGGGCTTGAACAGGAACTGCAAGGCGTCGTAAGTGGCCAGCAGCGGCACCGTGTTGTGGGTGGCAGTGGAGTAGTACTGGTAGGCTGCCCGCAGGCCATTGCGCGGGTTGCGGGCCAGGGCGTCACGCAGCGTCCACTTGGCGCGGGTAATTGTTGCTTCCAGGGAAGTATCGCGTAGTATCTGCACCGAATCGAGGCCGGCGGGCTGCGTATTGGCCGAGGCCACGAACAAAGACCGGCCGGCAAACCGGGGCTGGGCGAGCGCGTCGCAGGCTTGCTTGAGCAGCCGTTCCTCGTCCCAATACACGGTGGGGTCAAGCGCTACGTAGTTCTCAAACAAGTTGGTATGATGCACCAGGGTGTTCAGCACCAGCAGCCCGCCCAGCGAGTGGCCAATGAGCGTGCGGTGGGGCGAGGTGGAGTAGTGGGCATCGATGTACGGAAGCAGCTCCTGCGCCAAAAAGGTGGTGAAGTTCTCCCCACCGCCGGAGGTTTTTAGTCCGCTAGCCGCCACCACGGCCGAGCTGGTCACGTGGTTAGGCGTGAAATCACGCATGCGGTCGGTGTTGAGAATGCCCACCACAATCATCTCCGGAAATACATTGGTCAGGAAGCCTTCGCTTAGCTGCCCAATCATGCCCGTCGCGGAAGCAAAAAAGGCGTCGCCATCCAGCAGATACACCACCGGGTAGCGATGTGGCAAATAAGTAAGGTCGCGCGCACTCGCCGGTACATATACCCAAAGCTGGCGCTTCTCTTTCAGCACCGCCGACGTGATACTATCGACGTGGCCAATGGTAATATCTTTATTCTTAATCGTTTGTGCCTGGGTTAGCGCCGTGGCCATCACCAGCCCTAAAAGGAGAAGCAGCTTCTTATACATGAAGGGTGAGGAAGGAACTGAACCACGCTCAGCCAGCCGCCGGCAGCTACGACACCGGCGACTGGCCAAAACGCTATAGAAGACTGCGGCTACCCATCGGGGCGGCCCGCCGCTTACTTGCTGGCCAACGACGTAGCCTGGCTAGGCAGGTGGTCGGGGGCAACCACGACGAATACGCGCTCGCCGGCCTGCGCCCGCTCGGTTAGCTTGCGGTTGGTATACTGCTCGCGAAACTCGTTGATGGCGACGCTCATCTCCTTGATAAAGGCGCTGCTCGTGCTGGCCGTCGCGGCGCTCGAATCAAACCAAGCAGCCGGAGCCTTCCACCATTTGCCGCCGGCGGGGCAGTATTTCTGGTAAGCCAGCTCAAACTCGGTCACGTTGCGGATTACGCCCTCGGTGCCGGGTAGGAAGTAAGAGCTATTGGCAATCAGCTGCTTTAGCGCCTTGATGGTAGTGGCTTTCGAGGCGCTGGTGCTTGTGCGCACGCGCTGCGTCTGGCGCAGCAGGTAGTAGAGCTTGAGGCGCTCGGCATCGACTTTGGTTTGGAGGTAGGCATATTCGGCCTGAGGGTCGTCGAGCCGCACTACGGGCACTTGGTGCTGCTGGGCCAGGTAGCGCACGTAGCCACTTTCGCCCATCCGGCCGATGGTAGCGGCCTCGGTACTATCGACGCCGCAGTCAGGCTTTTCGAAGAAAACGACCGTGGGCCGGCTGGCCTCGAAGGCCTGCCGCAGCTGCGCAAACTGCTCGTTGCGAGCATCCTGCGAGCAAGTAGCCCCGAAGTAGGTAACGCTGCCCCCACCGGCCACGCGGTGGGTAAAGGACGTGGCGGCCGCAGGCCGGGCGCTATGTACCGAGGGGCGGTAGGCCGTAGCCGTGAACGACTGGTAAGACTGGGCAAAAGCGCCAGTAGCAGGCAGTGCGAGGGCAGCAGCAAGCAAAACAGAGGAAACTTTCATGACTTAGAAAAGAAGAAGGTGAGAAGTTGAAACCTGTTGAAAAGCAAAGGATAACCTATTGATTTTGTGCGAAGAGGCGAGGCGCCAGGCCCTACCCCCCAAACCCGCCCCCGCCGCTGGGGGCCGCATCGATGCGGCCTTCCTTGGCCTTGGTGGCGCCGATAAACCAGGTGAAGCCCAGCCAACCGACACGCGTTTCGTACTTGTTGTAGAGGCTGGTTTGCAGCTCGGGGGTAGCCAGCTCAGTGCGGCGTACCTGCGTGTTCAGGAGGTCAGAAACCCGGAGCGTAAGGGCAGCGCGGTCGCTAAAGAGGCGCTGGCGAAGGGCGAGGTCGATGCCCCCGGTGGCAAGCTGGCGGCCCTGCGCCGTAAGCACCGTGGAGCGGAGGTTGCCGGTGAGCTGTATGTCGAGGCCTTTGCGGGGCGTGAAGTTGTTGGCCAGGCGGGCCGAGCCAGCCAGGGCCGAGCGGTTAGCCGCGTCGGCGGCGTTGGTGGCAATCTGCGAGCGGTAGACGGAGCCGCTGGCCGACACGCGCCACCACTTAGCCAGGGGCTGGGCCCAGGTCATTTCGAGGCCCAGGTTGGTGGTGCTGCCCAGGTTCTGGAAGGTTTCCTGGGTTACTACCCCCACGTTGCTGAGGCGGGTGGCCAGGGTGTCGATGTTGCGGAGCCGCTGAATGGCGTTCTGAGTAAAGCGGGCAAACACGGTGGTCGTGATGCTGGCGCCGCCGGTCAGGTTCAGCTGGTGGCCCAGCTCCAGGTTGTGGCTGAACTCGGGGAGCAGGTTGGGGTTGCCCTGGCGGTAGTTGCGCGGGTCTTGGTAGAGCTGAATGGGCAATTGCTGCATGAAGTCGGGCCGATTCAGGCGCCGGGCGTAGCTGAACTGTAAGCGGCTCTGGCCGGGCTCCTTGCCCAACTCGTGGGCCACCGTGGCCGACGGGAAGAGGCTGATGTAGCCGCGGTTGACCGAGGCCCGGCCATCGGCTACCCCCCCGTTGAGGAAGGTGGCCTCGCTGCGCAGGCCGCCCTGGGCGCTCCAGCCGTGGGCCAGCGTGCGCTGGTACGTGGCATAAGCGGCGGGCATTATCTGGGTGAAGTTGTAGTCGAACGAGCGGTTGTTGTCGCGCTCAAACTCGGCGTTGGGGTCGATAGAAGTGGGCGTAAACATGGCCGTGCTGCCGGTGTTGTGCAGGGCCTGCATCCGCACGCCGGTTTCGAGCTTGCTCTTGTTGTCGGCGCTGGGCAGCGTGTAGTCTACCTGCGCCTGCTTGAAGCCGGCGGGGGCAGTGCCGCCCGTCAGCAGCTAGCTCACCGGAATGTCGGCGCTGATGTTCACCATGCCTGCATTGGCGGTTAGCTCGCGGCCTTTGTGGGCCTCCCAGGTGTGGCGGTAGTCAGCCGACGATTCCAGCACTTTCACCTTCACATCGGCTATTTCTTGGCCGTACTGCGTCGTCACGGTGGGCGAGCCTACCGTTTGCTGGGTCAAAACTTGGTTGTCAAGCTCCGTCTGGTGCTCCCAGTACGGCTGCACGCTCAGGCTTAGGGTTTGCTCCTTGTTCAGGTCGTAGTTCAGGCCCAGGTTCAGGCTGTGGTTGCGGTTGTGCTGCGTCCCTACCCCCTCCTGGGTGGTAAATAGGCTGCTGCCATCGGTCAGCAAAGCAGTTTGGGTGTTGCTGCTGCGGGTGCGGTACATCTGGTCGCTGCCGTCGTAGCCCAGGTTCCAGGTCGCCTTATTGTGGTGGCGGCTCAGGCTGAGGCTGGGCGAGTATTTGTCGCGGGTGCCTACCACCAGCGCCGCCTGGCCGTTCCAGCCTTCCTTTTTGTTCTTCTTGGTAATGATGTTGATAACGCCCGCCCCGCTGGCATCATACTTCGCCGAGGGGTTGGTCATCACCTCCACTTGCGCAATCTGCGAAGCCGGAATTTGGTCGAGGCGCGGGCCCGGGCCGCCGTTGCTGGTGCCGGCCGGTTTGCCATCAATCAGAATCGTCAGGTTCGAAGAGCCGCGCAAACTCACGGTGCCACTTGCGTCGACGGCCACGGCGGGCACGTTCTCGAGTACGTTCACGGCGGTGCCGCCCACGCTGCTCAAGTCCTTCTCTACGTTAATCACCGTTTTGCCCAGCTCCTGCTGCACCACAGCTTTCTCGCCAGTCACCTTCACCTCGGCCAGCTGCTTGCTAGAGGTGTGCAGCTTCAGCGAGCCAAGGGCCACGCTGGCCTGGCCCGGCGCCACTCGCACCGGCTGCACCAAGACCTGGTAGCCCAGCGCCAACACCCGCAGCCGGTAGGCGCCGGCCGGCACCTTGGCCAGCTCAAACGTGCCAGCCAGCGTGGTTTGGCCCGTGGCTACCAAGCTCGTATCCGTTGCCTCGGCGTGGCGCAGCAGCACCGTAGCGAAGGGTAGCGGCTCGGCCTTGGCGCCACCATCTACGGCTGTGCCGGTAACCGTTGCGCTGGTGACAGCCGGCGCGGTCTGGGCCCGCAGTTGCTGGGGCAGCGTCAGCAGCATCCCTAACCCGGTAACTGGAAGTAATAAGTTGATTTTCAAGGAGAAGCTCATGGCAAAAAACAAGAAGAAGGCGTTCGGGAAGGGCATGGCGATTCCGTTCCCAGCCGGCCGCGGTTCCGGGGGTGAAGTGAAGCGTCGTGCCTAGTGAAAAAGCACAAGAAGGGTAGGGGAGCAGCCGGCCTGCTACAAGCAGGTTAGCTGGCTAGCGCCGGCAGCAGCTGGGCTGCCGGGGTGGGGGCCACCACCCGATTGGCGGCTGGCATTTGGGGGCTTTAACCGCAACCGTGCGGCGCCAGGTTGTAGGTTTTAAAGTGGTACTAGGCTTTTGATAGAACAAACTTACAACAGGTACTTTGTTTCACATAGTACTGTTTCAAAATTATTTTCCAAAAACCTCGTAGCGTGCCTCAAACCGTGTTTTTAAGTATGAAAATTTTTATCCTCCCTTGGAACTTCCTTCCAAATCGTCCTTCACTAGCCATTACCTACCGACTGTGCGAGACGTTACAGGGGTAGTAAGAAAAAAATAAAGGAGTGGCACAGGCGCGTTCAGGGGATTTATCTGAAAGCATCTGCGCCACTCCCTTAGATGGTGCGGTCAGTAAAACGGTTGCCTGAGGCGGATAGAAATGTGCAGCCCCACCCCCGGCCCCTCCCCTGCGGGGGAGGGGAGCCACTCGTCAGCGGACGTTAGCCAACGTCAGGCTCCCCTCCCCCGCAGGGGAGGGGCCGGGGGTGGGGCTGCACTTAAGCCACCTCCGTCACCCGCCCAACTGCCGACGGGTACTCCACCAAATTCTTCACCATGCCTTTGAAAATGATACCGTGAAATGGCAGCACCGAATACCAGTATAGTCGCCCCAGCAAGCCTTGCGGCCGGTAGGCGGCCAATTGCTCCACGGCGTGGGTGCCATCGGGGTTGTCCACGATGCGGAACTGGAGCCAGGCTTCGCCAGGCAGCTTCATCTCGGCGTAAAGCAGGAGGCGCTTGGCGGCGCGGTCGGCCACCAGCACGCGCCAGAAATCGAGCGGGTCGCCGGCGCGCAGGCGGCTGGGCGAGCGGCGGCCGCGGCGCAGCCCTACCCCCCCTACCAGCTTGTCCATGAGCCCACGGATGCGCCAGAGCCAGTCGGTCTTGTACCAGCCGCGGTCGCCGCCGATGCGCCAGATATTGTCGAGCACTTCGGCCACGGGGCGAGTAAACGGCTTAAGTTGCCGGTCGAAGAACATGCCATTTTTTGGGATTTGGATGGCGTCCATGTAGTTCTGGCGCAGCGTGCCGCTGCTCATGGCATCGCTCCAACTGCTGACGACCTCGTTTTGCTCGATGCGCTGGAACGCCAGCGCTAGGGCCTCACGGTAGGTCATGCACTCGTGGGGAATAACGTGGGCGATGCTGCGCGCCGGGTCAGCCACCGTGTCGTTCTTGAGGCTTTCGACCAAGCTTTGGGC
>CALMOO010000054.1 GCA_937871705.1 uncultured Hymenobacter sp. | reverse complement strand
TCAAGGGCCCGCACGGTAGCTTCTACCACATCGAGGGCCGCGGCGCCTTGCGCCAGCAGGTCGGTGCCAAGGATGAGGGCATTACGCAGGGCAGCCCGGTAGTCAGCTTCGAGGGTAGGCGTAAGTGAGGCGCGCGCAATAGTACCGGCGCCGCCGTGCAGAGCAAGGGCGAACATATTTTTAGTAACAGGCAGTAATTTGGCTTTCGGGCTGCAAGAACGGCAGCCGCCCCGATTGACCAGACCAAGCGGGTACTTTTCAAGAATCACCCCTGCCCTAAATGGCACTTTAATTCGAAGCTATGTGTTGTTAAATCAACGTATTGCTTCTGCAAAGCGTGCTATTTAAGGAAGTCGCCCGCAGGTAGCAATCCTTTTTTTATCAGGCCTTCTTCGGTTTTTTTTCGTAGGTTTGACCCTCAGATTCCAATTTCTCTAAAATTTCTTTTCCGATGGCATACGACGTAACCGGCCGCCTGCACGAAATCTTTGACGAACAGCAGGTTAGCGAAAAATTCCGCAAGCGCGAGTTCGTCCTCGAAGTTCAGGATGGCCAATATCCTGAGCAAATTAAGTTTCAGCTAGTGCAAGACAAAACTGCCCTCATCGACCCCTTCAAAATGGGTGACGAAGTGAAGGTAACGTTTAACCTGCGTGGCCGGGGCTTTAACAAAAACGGCCAAATGCTGTACTTCACCAACTTGGAAGCTTGGCGCATCGAGCCATCTACTGGCGGTGGTGGCGCGGCGGGCGGTGGCGGTGCAGCCTACAGCGCGCCGCAACAGCAAGCTCGTCCAGCCCAGCAAAACCAAAACCCTAACCTGCGGGCTCAGCCTTCGGCCGCGCCTATCGCCAGCGACGACGACAACGACCTGCCTTTTTAGTCATTAGCTACTAGCAGCTAATCAGCAGTTACTGTGCCGCCTCCTACCCAGGGGGCGGCACATTTGCTTCCGGGTCCACGTTAAAGCTGTCATGAACTTACGCGCACTTATTCGCCAGGGTGAAGGGGAGGAATTGGAATTTAAGAAAAAAACTACTCACCCTACGCGCATTTCGCGCACGCTGGCTTCGCTGGCTAATACGAGGGGTGGGCGGGTGCTGGTGGGAGTTGATGACGATGGCCGAGTAGTGGGCGTGCGCGACGCCGAAGAGGAAATGTTTGTGTTGCGCGAAGCCGCCGCTCACTACATCGAGCCGCCGTTGACGCTGCACTTCGAGGAAGTAGAAACTGAGGACGAGCGCATTGTGCTCATAGTAAACGTATTAGAAAGCCAAAACAAGCCACATCGCGCCCAAATAGCCCCCGGCGAATGGCGCGGCTACGTGCGGGTGCGCGACGAAAGCGTGCAAACCAGCTCGCTCACCGAGAAGCTGCTGGAGCGCCAGCAACCTGAGGCTCGCCTCGAAAAGCTGCCGCTATCTAAAGACGAGTTGCGCGTGCTCGACTATTTGCGCACTACCCCCCGCATCACGGTAGGCCAGTATACAAAACTGATAAACGTGAGCC
>CALMOO010000053.1 GCA_937871705.1 uncultured Hymenobacter sp. | reverse complement strand
GGTGCTGGCTGATGTGAGCGAGGCGTACGCGGGCAGCATCAAGGCCGGCGACAAAGCGATGGTTAGTCTGCCCGACTTGGGCAAAGAAGAAGTTACCTCGACGGTGCGTACCGTGAGCCGGACTATTTCGGCCACGAGCCGCACGTTTACCGTGGAGCTACGGTTGCCTGACGACAAAGCCAGCCGCCTGCGCCCCAACATGGTGGCTACCGTGCGCATCCAGAACTACGGCCACGCCAACGCCACCGTACTGCCCGTAGACCTGGTGCAGCACGATGAGGAAAACGCCTACGTGCTCGTGGTGGCCCGCCAAGGCGGCAAGCCCGTAGCGCAGAAGCGCGTCATCAAAACCGGCCAGACCTACAATGGCAAGCAGGAAGTACTCAGCGGCCTCAAGACGGGCGACGAAGTAATCTCGGCCGGCTACCAGAATCTGAACGAAGGCCAGCCTTTGAAAGTAAGCTAAATCTCACTCCATCAACTAGCAACTGCCTGTTATGCAAGATATTGAAAAGGAGTTTGGGCCCACCAGTTGGTCCATTAATAATAAGACGAGTATTTACATCATCACGCTGCTGCTGACGATAGCGGGCCTGTTTGCCTATGTGAAGCTGGGTAAGGAGAAATTTCCTGACATCGTGATTCCGCGCATTATCGTGGCCACGGTGTACCCTGGCACGTCGCCGACCGACATTGAGAACTTGGTGACGCGCCAACTTGAAAAGGAAATCAAGAGCGTGAACGGCGTGAAGAAGATTAACTCGACTTCAAACCAGGACTATTGTATTGTCGACGTCGAGTTTAACTCGGGCGTGGATGTGCAGGCTGCCAAGCAGCTCATCAAGGATGCCGTGGACAAGGCCAGCACCGAGCTGCCCAACGACCTGCCCACGGCGCCGCTCGTGAAGGAGGTCAACATCTCGGAGCAGCCGATTATGTACGTCAACCTGAGCGGCAACCTGCCCGCCGCGCAGCTCAAAAAGCTCGCCGACGACTTCCAGGATGAGATTGAGGCGCTGCCTGAAATCACGCGCGTTGATATCGTGGGTGCCTTGGAGCAGCAAGTGAACGTGGACGTGGACTTGTACAAGCTGCAGGCTTCGCAGCTGAGCTTCACAGATATTGAGAATGCCATTGCCCGCGAGAACATTACGGTATCGGGCGGCTCCATCGACGTGGGTGCGCAGAAGCGGGCCGTGCGCGTGGCCGGCCAGTACGTGAACGCCGCCGATATTGCCAATATTCAGCTCAAAAACCTGCGCGGCGCCCCGGTGCGCCTCGGCGATATTGCCACGGTGCAGGACGGCTTTAAGGACCGCGAAAGCTACGCCCGCCTCGACGGGCAGTCGGCCGTGACGCTGAACGTGGTGAAGCGCCAGGGCGAAAACCTGCTTGACGCGTCGGACAAGATTCAGGCGCTCATCAAAAACGCGAAGGCCAGCCTACCCCCCGGCCTAAAGATAACCGTGACCGGCGACTCGTCGAACGACACCCGCAACACGCTCAATGACCTCATCAATACCATCATCATCGGCTTCCTGCTGGTGACCTTGATTCTGATGTTCTTCATGGGCACTACTAATGCGCTGTTCGTGGGCTTGTCGGTGCCGCTGTCGATGTTCCTGGCCTTCGTGATGCTGCCTACCCTCGGCTTTTCGCTCAACATGATTGTGCTCTTCGCCTTCCTGCTGGCGCTAGGTATTGTGGTCGACGACGCCATTGTGGTCATTGAAAACACCCACCGCCTGCTGCACGAGCACCCCAGCCTTACTACCCCCCAGGCGGCCAAGTACGCGGCGGGCGAGGTGTTTGTGCCGGTGCTGGCGGGCACGCTCACGACGGTAGCGCCGTTTGTGCCGCTCATGTTCTGGCCCGGCATTGTGGGCTCGTTCATGTTCTACCTGCCGGTTACGCTTATTCTCACGCTGGGAGCTTCGCTCATCGTGGCCTTTATCATGAACCCGGTGTTTGCTGTGACCTTCATGCAGCGCGAAGAGCACTTAGACGAAACTCCGCACCCCAAGATGACGCGTGGCTTCCTGCTCGGCATGGGCGGGCTGCTGCTGGTAGCACTAGGGGGCTACGCGGCCGGGTCGAAGTTCACCGGCAACCTGATGCTGACCGTCCTGGTGCTGTGCGTACTCGATAAGTACGTGTTCGTTTATATGATTGCTGGCTTCCAGCGCAGCGTGCTACCCCGCTTCCAGAACGGCTACGCGCGCCTTGTGGAGCTGGCCGTGAGCGGCAGCATCTGGCGGCAAGTGGCCATTATGAGCAGCTTGCTGGTGCTGTTTGTAGTAAGTATCGTGGCTGTGGGAGCCCGCAAACCCAAAGTGGACTTCTTCCCCAAGGGCGACCCCAAGTTCATCTACACCTACCTGCGCATGCCGGTGGGCACCCGCGTGGAAGTTACCGACTCGATTACCCGCATCCTGGAAAACCGGGTGTACAAGGTTATCGGCCGCAGCAACCCCGATGTGGAGTCGGTGATTACGAACGTGGCCATCGGCGCCGGCGACCCGTCGGAGGCAACGGCCGCCGGCACCTCGCAGTCGCACCTCGGTAAAGTAGGGGTAGCGTTTAAAGAGCTGAGCGACCGTAAGGGCCAGGCTACCCACATCTACATGGACCAGATTCGGGAAGCCGTAAAAGGCATACCGGGCGCCGAAGTTTCGGTAGACCAGGAAGCCAGCGGCCCGCCCCAGGGCAAAGCCGTGGCCATTGAAGTAGCCGGCGACGACTACCCCAAGCTGGCCTCGCTTTCTAAGAAAGTGGAGCGCTACGTCGACTCGCTCAAGATTGGCGGCATCGAAGACCTGCGCTCCGACCTCGAAGACCGCAACCCCGAGATTGCTGTCAACATCAACCGCACCCGAGCCAACCGCGAGGGCATCACGACCGGCCAGATTGGGCAGGAAGTTCGCACGGCCATCTACGGCTTTGAGGCCAGCAAATTCAAGACTCCCGATGATGAGTATCCCATTCAGGTGCGCTACGCCAAGCCTTACCGCGACAACGTGGACGCCATCGTGAATGCCCCGCTGACTTTCCGTGACGCCACCGGCTCGGTGCGCCAGGTGCCCATTTCGGCCGTGGCCGACGTGAACTACGGCACCACTTACGGCGGCATCAAGCGCAAAGACACGCACCGCCTCATCACCATTAGCTCCAACGTGCTCAACGGCTTTACGGGCCCCGATGTGGTAGCCAACGTGCAGCGTGCTCTCAAGAGCTTCCCTACCCCCGCCGGCTACTCCGTGCGCATGGGAGGCGCGCAGGAAGACCAAAAAGAAACCAGTGACTTCCTCGGCATTGCGGCCGTGGGTGCCATTGCCCTCATCTTCTTGGTGCTCGTGACGCAGTTTAACTCGGTAAGCAAGCCGCTCATCATTCTCACCGAAGTTATTTTCTCGGTTATCGGGGTAATGCTCGGCCTGGCAATTACGGGCATGAACATCTCCATCGTAATGACGGGGGTAGGCATTATCGCGCTGGCCGGCATTGTGGTGAAAAACGGCATTCTACTAGTCGAATTCACCGATATGCTGCGTAGCCAAGGCATGAGCCTGCACGACGCCCTCGTGCTAGCCGGCCGCACGCGCCTCAACCCAGTGATTCTGACCGCCACGGCGGCCATTCTGGGGCTTATTCCGCTAGCTGTTGGCTTGAATATCAACTTCTACGAGCTGTTCAACTCGGGTCACCCGCACTTCTACCTCGGTGGCGAGTCGGTAGTTTTTTGGGGCCCGCTGGCTTGGACGATAATTTTTGGCTTGTCTTTTGCAACCCTCGTTACGCTCCTGGTAGTCCCGGTGATGTACCTGCTCAATGAGAAGATACAAGCCGCCTTTACCGGCCGCGATATCAATAGCACTCC
Organism: uncultured Hymenobacter sp.; assembly: GCA_937871705.1. Taxonomy (GTDB): domain Bacteria; phylum Bacteroidota; class Bacteroidia; order Cytophagales; family Hymenobacteraceae; genus Hymenobacter. The sequence goes on along the minus strand of CALMOO010000053.1, from coordinate 1,353 downwards.
ACCCGCGGTTCCAGCCGACCGCGAGTTGGTAGAAGCTAACGAGTCGCCGGTGCTGGTATAGTCGGCGCTGGTAGTTAGTAGCGGGCTGTTGGTCGATTCGACAGCTCGCTACTAGCAATGCCGAAGTTAAAAAGACGTTCTCACCCGCCTTTTCTGCAATTTCTCTTTCTACTTTATGTTTGCCGTTACTACCACCGCACCCAAGACGACTATCGAGCAACAAGTTGTGCGCATTATTAGCAAGCGCAAAGCCATCAAAGCGGTGCGCTTGCGCCGCACTGCCAGCCTGAGCCGCGACTTGCGCTTCGATACCGTCGACTTGGTCGATATTATCCTGGAGCTGGAGCGCAACTTCCACATCCTCGTACCCGATGAGGTGCCTTTTTATACCGTTGGTGACTTTGTGCGGTACGTATCGGCGCACGCGGCCTAGCCCGCTACGCAACAATCAATTGCCGTGGTCATAAGCAGCCACACAAAAGCGCCCTTGGTATATCACCAAGGGCGCTTTTGTGTGTAGTCGTATTGGGTGGCCTCGACTGCCAGGGAGGGGGTAGGGACACTACTGCTACCGCACGTTGCCGCCCGTTTCGGTACGGCCGTCGTTGCCATCGCGCGAGCCGTCAGTGGTGTTGCCCAGCGCATCGTAGGTGCGGGGCCGGTTCTTATCTGGCTCTATATCGGCGCCAGCATCATGCACGGGGTTAGTTGTTGAGCTAGAGGGCGAACCCAAGCCAGCATCGGTGGCCGATTGGTGGGTGGCGGCTGGTGCGGTGGGGTAGGCAGTTGTGCCCGCGTACTTGGCCGACTGGTTGGTGGTGCCCGTCTCGGGCAGGCGATTGTGCCAGAGCTCGTGGTCCGAAACTACCGTGGCCGCTTTGGCCAGCTCCCACTCATGAAATTTATCCAGCTCGTGCTTGATAGTGGTTGAGAACCACGCCACCAGTGCCATGTCATCAAGCAAGCCCAGCACCGGAATAAAATCCGGAATTAAATCAATCGGCGACAGGAAGTAGATGAGCACGGCTACGGCCGCTACCACGGTGGTAGCCGGCAGCTCGGTGTATTCGCCCGAGACGCTCAGCTTGATAAGCCGGAACAAAGTTTGGAGCGTCGACCAAGCCTCTTGGGCTAGCTGGCCGAGCTCTTTCTTCTCGCTAGCTTTCTCGTAAGCGTCGGTTAGCAGCTTCTTGAGGCGGGTAGGCTGTTGAATGTAGCTTTCAGCTGAAGCCAGAAATTTTTTGAAAAAAGCCGAGCCGGCTACGTCGTTGCCAGAGGGGGGAGATTTATAAGCAGCCATGCGGAAAAAAGGTAAATAAGAAGTTATCTGCGGCGCTTTCGCCACCAATGCTT
>CALMOO010000052.1 GCA_937871705.1 uncultured Hymenobacter sp. | reverse complement strand
GTGTAGGCCAGCACAACTTTGCCCAGCGAGGCGGCCTGGAAGATGCTATTGGCGCCTACGGCCTGGGTAGCGCCGGCTTTGCACAGGCCCAGGTTATACGTAGTTACAGCTTTGCCGTTGGTGTAAATCAGCTGCATACCCGGCACGTTTTCCTTTTTGAGCAGGGCCGCTAACTCGGCTTGTTGCGCCAGGGAAGGGAGGCTTGGAAGTAGCAGGAGCAGGGTAAGGAATACTTTCACTATGCAGAACACACTTAAGTGCTGGTGAATTAAGCTGCAAACTAGTAGCTGGGAATAACAAGAACGTCATGCTGAACTTGCCGAAGCATCTTGGCAGGTTCGTTTCGTTCAACGATGCGGCCAAGATGCTTCGGCAAGCTCAGCATGACGTTCTTATCGTTTTCGAGTAAACTCTGCGTCAGCTTACTACATCGGCTGCCCAAAGTTGGGCGAGCCGTCCTCGTTCCAGCTAAACGGCTTGGCGCGAATTTGCCGGGCCCAGCCGGCCTGGCTGCAGCGGGCCGCATGGTACACGATAAAGTCCTGGCCTTCTATCTCGACGAAGGAGGCGTGGCCGGGCCCGAAAATTGTGTCGGTTTTGGAAAAAACCGGCGCAGCCTCCTTACGCCAAGCGGCAGGGTCGAGCGGGTCGCCGCCCAGGTAGGTGAGCTGGCCGAGGCAGTAGTCGTCGGTCCAGCTGCCGCTGGCCGAGTAGATGATGAAGATGCGGCCCTGGCGGACCAGCGCCTGAGGGCCTTCGTTTACGTGGGGGTAGCCCTGCTTTTCCCAGTCATGCTCGGGGCGCGAAATACACACCCGGTCGGAGATAATGGTCGCAGGGTCGCGCATCCGGGCGATGTAGATGTTCTGGCTAGCGTTGGTAAAGCCCTCCCAGCCCGACCAGATAAAATACAGCTCGCTCGCATCGGTTCGCAGCACCGAGCCGTCGATGGCCCAGCGGTCGGTCGGAATCTGGAGTTGCCCCAGAAATTTATATTCGCCCTGCGGCTGGCCCGAAATGCCTTCCAGCACATAGAGCCGCTCGCCGCCGTCTTTGGCATTATACAGCGCGAAGTAGATGTACCACTTGCCCTCAATGAGCTGCAGCTCAGGCGACCATATCTCCACAAACTCGGGCGTGGCGCCCTGCTGGCCCGGCCACACCTGCACGAGTTCGGCGCTGGCCATTTCGGACAGCTTGGAAAACCTAGCTACCAGGATTTTCTGCTTCTGGCGGTCCACTGTGCAGTAATACAAGTGGCCTTGGTCGGCAATCACCCAAGGGTCCTCGCCATCGGGCACCAGCACGTGCGTTTGGTCGCCGCCGGGGGGTAGGGCGCGAGCGCGGGCCGTCAGCTTGTTGATTTCGGCTACCGTCATCGGCGCCAGCTGCGCCTCCTGGTAGAAGTGGTCGTCGGGGGTATGCATGGGCATGTTTAGTAATGTTCGGGCAGCCCCACCCCCCGGCCCCCTCCCCTGCGGGAGAGGGGGAGCCTAACTATTT
>CALMOO010000051.1:4002-6677 GCA_937871705.1 uncultured Hymenobacter sp. | reverse complement strand
AGTGGCTACCCCCTTGCCTAAATTTGACGTCGAAAGCCCCATCCTGCGCCAGCTGGCTTTGCTGCCGCCCGCCGAGCGGGCCGCGCCCAGCGCCACCATGGTCTTGTACCAGCGCCTCACACGTCGGTTTTGGCTGGCGCAGGATGCCTCGGAGTACCTCGTAAAACAAGCGCAGGCCGGCCATCCCAATCTGCCAGTTTTCACGCAGCAGCTGGCTACGGTGCAGGCCCACTGGCAGGTGCTGAGCGAAGGCCTAGGGCGCGAGGTGCAGTTTCCGCCCGTCATGGCCGACCACCTTGGCCGCATGAAGCAGGTCGAACACTACCAGCAAGCGGCGCTCAGCGCGCTGCAAGCCGACTGCGCCAACCAGCGGCCACCGCACGTCGATGCCCCTACCCTGGCTGCGCAGCAGCAGGTGCAGAAGCTGCTGGCGCCGCTACGGCGCGCGCCGGGGCCCATTACTGTGCATTTGCATTAGCCATTAATCGGTTAAGATTTTTTTACCAAGTTATTACGCATTATTTTCCAACTTATATTATTCGGCTACGCTGGCGTTTGCTGCTTCCTTTATGGCTTCTCCTCCCGATGTGCTGCAACTCAAAACCGATGCTGAGCTGCAGTTTTTTGTCGATAATCCTTCCTATTACCAGCCCGAGCTAGTAGCTGCTGCCCGCCGCGAGCTGCGGCGCCGGCAGCCCGCGCAGGTGCCACTGGCCCTATTTGCTGCGCCGCCGGCCGCTATTCCCGAAGAAATAGACCCGGCCTATGAGGAAGCGCCCCAACATCGGCCTTGGTTGCTACTGGGTGGGGTAGTGGTGGTGCTGGCCGTGGTTGGGCTGGGCTTTTGGAATAAGCCGTTCCTCACGGCTGCAAAACGCCCTACCCCCACTCCTAGCTCGCAGGCCGCCAAGCCGGCGCCTCCGGCCGAGCCGCTCAAGCTCGAAACGGCCGTTTCATCGCCCATTCCTTACTTCGATACCGAGGGCTACGTCGACAAGGCGCTGGCTTTGGTGCCGGCCGCTGAGAAAAAGAACGACCAGCGCGTGAACCAGTACCGTGCCATCAGCCGCCGCTTTTGGGCGGCCCAAAACCCCACGGCGCACCTCATCCGGCAGGCGCAGCAAGGCAAGGCTAACCCGGTATTTGGGGCGCAGGTCAGGGTGGTGCTGGAGCAGTGGCACGACCTAAGCCGCGTGTTAGTGTACAGCTATCAGTTTGACCCCGTGATGACTGACCACCTCGACCGGATGAAAATAATTTCGCAGTATCAGCGCAATGCCCTGCTCGACCTGGCCAAAGATTGCGATACCGAGCTGCCGCCGCACCTCGACGATGAGCGCACCCTGCACGAGCAGCAAGAAGTAGTGCGCCTGCTGGCCCCGCTGGAGCACAAGAGCGGCCCGGTTACCATTCATTTGTGAGGGGTAGGCGCCGGGAAGTAGTTGCTTCAGCAGCAAGCCCGCCTCGGCTGGCATCAGCTCTTTTGGGAGCCGCGTTTAGGGGGCGCTTAGCTCCGGCTGGCGTTATTTAGCTGACTACTATGCCTCCAAGCTTGCGCTCTACCCTGATGGGGCGAGGTGCCAACAATTGGACCGAAACTTGCCAAGCCCTAGATTTACCGCATAGTCTAAAAAAATGCCTTTAGACTTCAATTCAAAAAACTGAATTCTTCGTTTAAAGGCCCGGCATACCATCACCTCTTTTTCTTTTCTTTCCTTACCCTTTTCCATGAAAAACCTTTTGCTGTTTTCGCTGCTGGCAGTCGCCACCATCGACGCCTCCGCACAAACTACCCCTGCTCAAACGGACCCCAGCACCACGAGCACTGCTGACGCCACCAAAAAATCGGCAAAAGAGCGCCGCGCCGACCGCAAAGTCAAAGCGCCACAAGTGTATAAAGGCACCGTGGCTGAGCAAAACCGCATCGTGACTGATGCCGCTGGCGCCGAGGGCGACCAGGACGGTGCCGACGGCACTACCAAGACCAAGAAAACCAAGCACAAGTCTAAGGAGTAGCCCGCCTACCCCCCTTTAGCAACGGAAGGCCCGCAGCAGCGGGCCTTCCGTTTTTGTTTTTAGCCCAGGCGGCGGCGCAGCAGGCCTTCCACCGTTTCGATGAGGCGGCGGGGCTCGTAGGTCCGCCAGGGCAAGTCGTCGAGCTGCCCGCCAAAGTTGATGTAATTATCCAGGTTGTACTGGCTCATCTCGCGGCGCACGTGCTCTTGAAAATTGACGCCCGCAATCCAGCCATCTTCCACTTCCTCAAACCACTCCTCGTAGTAGCTGTCGTCGGAGCCGTGGAAGTTAAAAACATTCTCGCCGATGAGAATATAGCGCTTGATGCCCTCGTGCAGCAGCACGTCCAGGATGTTGCGCTTAAGGTTCATGATGTCGTTTTCGATGGCGTCGTTCCACTCGCCAATAAACTCGATGATGGCCATGCCCTCGTCGTAGTCGACCCACAGTATCTTCAGAAACAGGGTGTCGGACTCCAGGCTATCCCACTGGGGATGAATGTAGTAGCCGTAGATGGTATTGGAAAACGTATCCAGGCTATTCTCGACCCCGAAGAGCGGCGAGCGCGGGTCTTCAGTGGCCGAATACTGCTCAATCCAGTTGTAGTGGGGCTCGATGGTGTGCATGGCAGAAGGGCCAGCTAGAGCCGACCAGCTAGC
>CALMOO010000051.1:0-3975 GCA_937871705.1 uncultured Hymenobacter sp. | reverse complement strand
ACCGCACGAATCGTTCGGGCCAGTAGCATTACTTTTTGGTTACTGCCTGATTGTCAATAGGCAAGTAAAATCATGTTTGCCTATCCCCGCTGAGCGACCAGCGCGGCCCGTACGCTGCCGTGCTGCGCCAGTAGGGCGGCGGCCTGCGGCTGGGCAAGGCCCAGCTCGTCCATGAGCATGCGCTGGCCGCGCTCCACCAGTTTGTCGTTGCTGAGCTGCATATCCACCATTTTATTGCCCTGCACCCGGCCCAAGCGAATGAAAGTGGCCGTGGTCAGCATGTTTAGTACCAGCTTCTGGGCGGTGCCAGCCTTGAGGCGGGTGCTGCCCGTCAGGAACTCTGGCCCGGTCACTACTTCCACCGGAAACTCGCAAGCCGCTGCCACCGCCGAGCCCGCATTGCACACCACGCAGCCGGTAGCCAGCCCCGCGGCCCGCGCCGCTTGCAGTCCGCCTACCACGTAGGGCGTGCGCCCCGAGGCGGCAATACCAACCAGCACGTCGTTCTCGTTGGCGCTAAATACCTGCAAATCAACCCATGCCTGGGTAGCATTATCCTCCGCGCCTTCCACCGCCTGCCTGATGGCGCCATCGCCGCCCGCTATAATGCCCACCACCAGCCCGGCCGGCACCCCAAACGTGGGCGGGCACTCCGAGGCATCTACTACCCCCAGCCGCCCGCTGGTGCCCGCCCCGATGTAGAACAGCCGCCCCCCGGCTCGCAGCCGCGCCACGGTGGCCTCGACCAACTTTTCGAGCTGCGGCAGGGCTTTTTGCACGGCCAGCGGCACGGTCTGGTCGAGCTGGTTCAGGCCGGCAAGCAGGGCCGCGGTAGGCAGGGTTTCGAGGGAGTCGAATTCGGAAGGCGATTCGGTGGTCACGAGCGTTGCGTTGAAGTAAGGGGGTAGGGCCGACTTGGTGCCTAGGTTTTGAGAACACCTATTATGGTAAATTTATCAAACACCGTGGCCAGGTGCGGCGCGTCTTGGTCGAGCTCGGGGGTGAGGTCTTGGCCAGCCCAATGCTCGTAGTGGTTGCCGCGCTGCCAGAGGCGCGAGCCGGTCACATCGTAAATTTGGCCTTGGTATGCCACCCAGATTTCATCGCGGTCCTGGCCATTGCGCAGGGCGAGCTGCGCCTTGGTGTAGGTTTTCAGGTCTTCGGCCATACTTAACTTATCCTAGCAATGCCTGCGTCCAAATCCAACGCTGGGGCAACTCGCCCTGGGCCGCGTTTAAGTAGTCCTGGTACGTGCAAGGTACCGTGCGCTTGAGCGACTGGTCGGCCATGCTTTCTACTTCCATCCACCACTTGTCGGTGTTCGATTCGGCATCGGTGCGGCGCGATTTATAGAAAACCAGCTCGCTGGGCACGTCGCGGCTTTTGCTGGGCAGCACCACCCGGTAGGTAAGAAAGCGGTAGGTACCGAAGCCGGTTTCGGGGCTGCGGTGGTAGTAGCCTTCGATAAAATACCAGAGCATAGTAGCCAGCGTGGCGGCGGCCAGGCCGTGTGGGTCGTGGTCGGCGCGGTAGCCGTAGAGGCCAACGGAAGTGAGCTGCGCGTTGTGCCCCGCATACCAGCACAGCTGCGTAGCATCTTCATTACTAAGCCCAAATGGCCGCGCGGGGTAGTAGCCGGGCGCATCTTGCCAGCGAATGGCGGCAATGTCGACGCTCAGAAAATTGGCCTGCCGCAGCAGCGGCTCGGCCAGGCGGCGGTCGGCGCGCAACTCGCCCACGCTCATGGTTTCGAAGTGCAGCTTCTCGAAAGCCGCCAGCACGTCGGGCGGCGTCAGATACTGCTGGTGCCCAATGTGGGCGCAGCTAAATACGAAATTGGGCTCGTGCAGTAGCAAGCGGCGCAAGTGGCTGTCCTCGGGCGAGGTACCGGGGGTAGGCATCGCCATATCGGGCCGCGAGTCGACCACCGCAAAACTAATGGCGGGCCCTTGGTCGTGCTGCGGCTCGTAGGCCAGAAACTGGCCGTAGTCGAGGTCGTGGCCGCCGCCCAGCAGCAGCGGCAGCGTGTTGGCTTCCAGCAAGGCGGCCACTATTTCGCGCAGGCGCTGGTAGGTATCTTCGAGGGTGAGGCCGGGGCGCAGGTTGCCCAAGTCCACGAGGCGCAGCGGCCCCGAGCCGCGTTGCAGCTGGTAGAAGCGCTCGCGCACGCGGTTAGCACCGTGTTGGCCGGGCTGAGGCGCGCCAGCCACGGTGCCGCGCCACTCATCGAGGCCGATAAGGGCTAGGTCGGCGCCTCGCCAGTCGGGGAAGGTTTCGGCAAAGCGCGTGGCGTAGGCTGCCACGGTGGTCGGCGCAGCGGAAGGGGCCGTCAGCTCGTCGGGTAGCGGGTCAAAAAAGAGGGCCAGGTTCATCAGCAAGCGCAGCGGGGCGCGGCCAAATTTACGTCCTTCGTAGTCCAGTTTAGCCTTTTCGGCGGCTACCCACCAAAACTATGGCGGGATTTTAGCGAAAACCCTGTTTCTTTAGTGCCTTATTCCCACACCGCCTGCACTTCTTGCCCTCCCTTATGGACGTTCGCCGCTCCTTCGATATTTTAGCTAATCAACTCGAAAAGTTTCCTAAGCCCGATGCCTTAGCAGGCAAGATAAACGGCCAATACGTGCCACTCAGCAGCCAGCAGGTGCAGGACCAAGCCAACCTGGTTAGCCTCGGGCTACTGCGCTTGGGGCTGCAGCGCAACGATAAAGTGGCCATTATCAGCATGAACCGGCCCGAGTGGCTGCTCGCCGACTTCGGCATTGCCCAGATTGGCGCCACCAGCGTGCCGATGTACCCGAGCATCACGGTCGAAGACTACAAGTACATTTTCACCGATGCCGACGTGAAAGCCGTGTTTGTGGCCGACGCCAAGCTGTACGAGAAGGTGCGCGAGGCTACGGCCGGCCTGTCCCTACCCCCCGAAAATATCTTCAGCTTCGACAAAGTAGACGGCGCCCGCCATTTCGACGAGCTACTGACGCTGGGCAAGCAGGGCAATGCGGCCGACTTGGAGCCGCTCAAAGCCGCCGTGCAGCCCGACGACCTGCTCACGCTCATCTACACCAGTGGCACTACCGGCAACCCCAAAGGCGTGATGCTGAGCCACGATAACCTACTGAGCAACTGCCATAACTCGGGCCGCTACGTGCCCGTCGGGGCAGCTGACAAAGCGCTGAGCTTCCTACCCCTGTGCCACATTTTTGAGCGCATGGTCACGTACTTGTACATGATTCACGGCGTAAGCATCTACTACGCCGAGAGCATGGAAACCATCGCCGACAACCTGCGCGAGGTGCACCCGAGCATCTTCACCACCGTACCGCGCCTGCTCGAAAAAGTGTATGATAAGATTGTAGCAAAAGGCCACGAGCAAACTGGCATCAAGCATAAGCTCTTCTTCTGGGCCTTGGATTTGGGCTTGAAATACGACACCCAGAAAAACCTAGGCTTTGTGTACAACACCGAGCTGGCGCTGGCCAATAAGCTCATTTTTAATAAGTGGCGTGAGGCGCTGGGCGGCAACCTACGCTGCATCGTAAGTGGCGGCGGCGCTTTGCAGCCGCGGCTGGCGCGCGTGTTCTGGGCCGCGGGCATTCGGGTGATGGAAGGCTACGGCCTCACCGAAACCTCCCCCGTAATTGCGGTGAACGGCTACGAAGCTGAGAACAACATGATTGGCGCGGTGGGCCCGCTCATCGACAACATGGAGGTGAAAATTGCGCCCGATGGGGAGATTCTAACCAAGTCGGCTTCCGTGATGAAGGGCTACTACAATAAGCCCGAGCTAACCGCCGAAGCCATCGATAAAGACGGCTGGTTCCATACCGGCGACATTGGCGAGTTTGTGAACGGCCGCTTTCTTAAAATTACCGACCGCAAGAAGGAGATGTTCAAGACTAGCGGCGGCAAGTACATTGCCCCGCAAGTGCTTGAAAACAAGATGAAAGAAGACCCGCTCATTGAGCAGATGATGGT
>CALMOO010000050.1:3195-4386 GCA_937871705.1 uncultured Hymenobacter sp. | reverse complement strand
CCAGCCCAGGGCGATGAACACCAGCACCACGGCCACCTTTAGGGCCACCACCAGCGCGTTGAACCAGGCCGAGCCCGACGTGCCCCGAATGATGATGCCCGTGATGGCCAGCACCACCAGCATGGCCGGCAGGTTGGCGTAGCCATGCACCAGCGAGCCGTCGGCCAGGGTGGCCGTCTCGAAGGGCGACATGACTAGGCGCGGCGGCAGATGCAGGCCGTACTTGCCCAGAAACTTAAGCAGATACTGCGACCAGCTGATGGCCACCGTGGCGGCGCCCACCGAGTATTCGAGCACCAAGTCCCAGCCAATTATCCAGGCAAATAGCTCGCCCATCGTGGCGTAGGCGTAGGTGTAGGCCGAGCCGGCTACCGGCACCAAGGCAGCAAACTCGGCGTAGCATAGGGCCGAAAACGCGCAGCCCACCGCCGCCACCAGGAAGGAGAGCGTCACGGCCGGGCCAGCGTGGTTAGCGGCTGCCAGGCCGGTGAGTGAAAACAAGCCGGCCCCAATAATCACCCCAATGCCCAAGGCAATGAGGCTGACACCGTTGAGTGTGCGCTTGAGGGTGCCCGCTCCCGATTCGGCGGCTTCCTGCCGCAGTAGCTCCAGTGATTTTTTCAGCATAACTAATATAGCGCGGACTTTGTAGTCCGCGCCCAAACGACTCGGCTGGCCGTGCACGCCCGTGCGCCGCCAGCTTGGAGCCAACCCTCTACTAATGGAATATGTGAACAGCCTATGTTATCTTCAACAACGCCCTACCCCCTCTAACCCGGCGCACCAAGCAGCCTCGACGACACGAGCAACAAAATCAGGAACACAGGAGGGAAAGGTCACGAGCTTTTATAAGGTCAGCCATAGTTTGGCTGAGGGTCGGTTGGCACCGTTCCGCGGGCGGAGGTTGCCGGCGCGTCGCAGAGCCTATCTCTCAGCGCCTCGGTATAAAAAACAAGCTGAGCCAGCCGGCAGACTTGATGAAGCAAAGGTAAAGACAGGCCGCGACTTGGGCGGGGGGTAGGGCGCGCCCTTGCCCAAGTTTGCGGAACGCGTGCTGAATCAACGCGCCTGCTGCCTACCTTCGACCAACCAAATTTTAACCAGGAACTCAGCTTAACCTACTGTTGCTTATGGCAATTACTCTACCTATTCTTGTCAGCTTACTTTTGAACCTGCCGCCTAGCCGGGCAC
>CALMOO010000050.1:0-3185 GCA_937871705.1 uncultured Hymenobacter sp. | reverse complement strand
GGATAAACCAGCGTCGGCGCCACCTACCGAGAAAATCCTGGCCGAAGGCCTCCGCTTGTACCAGTCGGAGCGCTCTTCGTGGGTGGCCACCGACCTGATGCTGGCCAGCACCATCGACCGCACCCAGATAGGCGGCTACCTGAGCTATTTTAGAGGCGACTCGGTGTGTACTATCTTTTGGCCTAAAGGAAGCACGGGCGCGACTGGTACTCCGCTGCTGGCTAGCTACACCTTTCCGCGGGAGGACGTGCGCTTTGAGAAGGGCAATTCTCACCCCGTAGGTGCTTTTACCGGGCACGAGGCGCAGCTGTTTGCCATCAGGCAGGCTGCGCTGGCCGAGCTGAACAGCAACCGCACTGCCTACCCGGTGCCAGAAAATACGTCGCTAAACGTGGCCTTGCTCGAAGACCCGCAGGAAACGCGCGCCTACGTGCTCACCGGCCCCGAGGAGAGCGGCATTCTGCCCATTGGCAATGACCACCTGCTGACTTTTAGCACCAGCGGCAAGCTGAAGGGCGTAGAGCGACTACACAACACCTACCTACCCATGAAGTGGGAGACTGAAAAAGGGCCCGCTAAAACTATGTTTCATAGCCACTTGGCAGCTCACCCGTACATCACAGCCACCGACATTTGCTCAGTGCTTTTGTACAGCAGTAAGTCGCCGGCTCGTCAGCACTACGTTATGAGTGAAAGCTACGTATCAATTTTTGACCTTGACAAGCAGCAGCTATTCATCATGACCCGCAAAGCGTTCGAGAAAATAGCTAAGCAGTAGCCAGTTGCTGCTACGGCGCCTTTACCCCCAGCTGGGCCAGCTGCTCGGCATACTTAGCATAAATAACCTGCAAATCGGCGCGGTGCTTGTCGGCATCGACGCCAATGCTCACATTTTGAGCATGAAAGCGGTGCAGGTGGCTGATGTGTGGGCACAGCACGGGCAGGTGCCCAGCCAGCAAAAAGCGCACGTACAAGTCAAGGTCCTCGGCCATAGCCAGCTCCTCATCGTAGCCGCCTACCCTATCAAAGAGCTCGCGGCTGTAGCACACGTTGCCCTGAATAAAGTGCTCGGCCCGGAAAATAGCCTGGAGCATTTCGCGCGGCGAGGCAAACTGCCAGGCGTAGTAATCCTCATTGGGCAGGTAGCGGCGCTCCTCGTCTACGCGCAGAAAATCGGCCACGAACCAGGGGCGCCCGGGGTGGCGCTGTATCTCGTCGGCGTAGTGGTAGAGGGTGCGCTGCAGCAGCAAGTCGTCATCGTCGAGCGGCAGAATCCAGGTTTCGGCGTTGGCCTCGGCAATGAGCTTGTTGCGGCCCCAGCCGGGACGCTGGCGCTGGGGGTGCTGCCAGTAGCGAAGCGGTGCGCCAGGCTGCGCGGCGGCTTCGGCCAGTAAATCGGGGGTGCCATCGGTCGAGCCGCTGTCGTAGAGTAGGTGCTGCCACTGAATGTCGAGCGGCGCCGTGACGCTGGCCCGCACGCTGGCAATGGCTTCGGGCAGCAAGGCTCGCCGCTGGTGGGTAGGCGTAATAATGGTAAACTGCATGGAGTACTTTTTAACTTCTAAACTTGCGGAGCCGCGCGGCCGCTAGCCTTAACTACAGCGGCTAACTTTCTGCTGGTACCTGGCGTTAAATCCAGGCCAGGGGCCGGCGCGGCCCGCCTGCTTATGCCTACGTACGTCGTTTCTCTGCGTTTACCCGAGTCGTTCGATGAGGACTTTATTGCCCTCATTCCCAAGCATCGTGAATTTATAAATCGCCTGCTGGCCGAGCATATTATTGAAGCCTACGCCATCAGTGCCGACCGCAGCCGCGGCTGGGTCACCATTAATGGCGACACCGCCGACGCGGTGCGCACGATTATTGAGCAGTTTCCTCTCTACCATTACCTGGGGAATATCGAAATCGACGAGCTATTCATCTTCGATAGCGCCGCCACTCGGTTTCCACGCATCAGCCTCAATTAATTTTTTCTTTTCAGTCGCTTTCCCTTGTTCCTACCCCCTATTCGCCGCGCTGTCTTCCTTTACCTTAGCTTGCCCCTAGCCACGGGGTTGTTGGCCTCGCAAAGCACCGCCCGCGCTTCCAAACGGCTCTCTCCGGCGGCTCCTATTACTACCCAGCAGCTTATCAGCCAGCTTTCCACGGCCATCCAAAACCTAAAAAGCCTGCGCTGCACCGCCGATGCCCGCGAGCGCATTGGCAATAAATACGTCCCCGACCGCTCCCTGATGAAGCTTAGCTTCAATCCCTTACGCGTCTATATCAAGAATGGCAAGGGGGTAGAGGTGCTGTATGTGGCCGGCCAAAACAACGGCGATGCCTGGGTTTACCCCAACGCCTTCCCCTACGTCACGCTTAGCCTCGACCCCAACGGCGCGCTCATGCGCAAGGGCCAGCACCACACCGTGCTGCAGGCAGGTTTTGGCACCATTGCCGAGCTGCTCGAAGGCTCGGCCAGCCGGCCCGACAAGTCGTTCAACCACTCCTTTCGCTACGCCGGCGACACCACCGTGCAGGGCCGCCCACACTACATCCTGCGCTCCGACTACCCCCAGTTTCGCTACGTAGCCTACAAGGCTGGCCGCAACGAGACGCCCGCCACCGTGGCGGCCCGCTTTGGCTGCGGCGAGTACCGGGTGCTGGAACGCAACAAGCTTAGCGTGGGTGAGAAGCTCGACGAAGGCCAGGTGCTTCAGGTGCCCAACGTTTACGCCCGCCGCACCATCGTGCTGGTCGACCCTAAGACCTTTCTGCCCAGCTCGGTAGCGGTGTATGATGACCAGGGGTTATTTGAAAAGTACGACTTCCTGAACGTGGTAGCCAACCAGCCCATCCCAGCCGCTGAATTCACCAAAGGGTACAGCGGCTACAAGTTCTAAATCACGGATTCGTTCGGATTTAGCGGCGCATGGTTTTCTCAATCTGGTCCCACATGCCGGGCGTAAGGGCCGAGAGCTTGTTGAACTCGCCGGCCCCGTTGAGCCACTCACCACCATCGATGGTCACCACCTCGCCGTTCACATAAGCCGAGAAATCGGACACCAGGTAGGCGGCCAGATTAGCGAGCTCCTGGTACTGGCCCACGCGCTTGAGCGGCACGCTGGCGGCGGGGTCGAGCTGGCTGGCCAGCGGCTCGGGGAAGAGCCTGCTCCAGGCGCCTTCGGTAGGGAAAGGGCCTGGAG
>CALMOO010000049.1 GCA_937871705.1 uncultured Hymenobacter sp. | reverse complement strand
CAGGGTCGAGTTCCAAACCCCGTACACGGCCTCTACCCGGTCCAGGGCCGCGCCGCTGCGCTCCAGCGCCGCCAGCGTATTATCGAACGTAGGCGCCTGCGGATTGCTGGCAATAGCATTGATTTCGGCCAGGTTTTCGGCCATTGCCGCTTCCATGCCGGGCTTGAAGTCGGCCACTTTTACTTTATCAAAAGCTGGTACGCCGCCGTGCAGATTTGCCCACGGCGCCAGCAGCGGCGGCTGGGTGGTGCGAGTAGCCACCGCAGTGGCAGAAGTAGCAGTTTGAGCCATGCTGAGGGTAGGGAAGCCCGCCGAAAGACTAAGCGCCGCCAGCAGGCTGGCGAGCCGCCGGTTGGCAGAATGAAGAGGAATAGACATGAAAAAGCAATAGAATAAACTGCCGCTACAGCCGACAAGCTGGTAAAAACATAAAGTAAGCAGGAAAAGAAAGCACAAAAAAGAGTAGCCCAACTCAGCAAGCTAAGTTGGGCTACTAAAAAGGCTTGGCTCCGCCAAGGGGGGTAGGGCGGCCTTAGTTATTTTACGCTTGCCGCCCAGACGTCCATTTTCTTCTCCAAGACGGCTAGCGGCATCACGCCATCCTTCAGCAGCTCATCGTGAAAGTCGCTGATTTTGAACTTACTGCCCAGCTGCTTCTCATAACGGGCGCGCAGTTCCTGAATTTTAAGCTGCCCGATTTTATACGCCAGCGCCTGGCCCGGAATGGCCATGTAGCGCTCGATGGCTGAGGTAGCATCGGCTTCGCTAGCGGGCATGTTGTCGAGCATGTAGGCAATGGCCTGCTCGCGGGTCATTTCGCCGGTGTGCATACCAGTATCCACCACCAGGCGCACGGCGCGCAGCATCTCGTCGTTGAGCGAGCCGATGTATTGGTAAGGGTCTTTGTACAAGCCCAGCTCCTTGCCCAGGCTTTCGCAGTAGAGCGCCCAGCCTTCTGTCATGGCGCCGTAGCCAGCAAACTGCCGAAATTTCGGCAAATCGTTGTTTTCCTGCTGCAACGAAATCTGGTAGTGGTGGCCCGGAATGGCTTCGTGCAAAAACAGCGATTCCATGCCCGTCGTCACGTTAAACTCGGCAGGCTTGGGTAGCGGAATATAAAAAATGCCCGGCCGCTTGCCATCGGGCGAGCCCTGGTTGTATTCGGCCGACGCCGACACCTCGCGGAAAGCCTCGGTGCGGCGAATCTCGAACGGCGTCTTGGGCACGCGCCCAAACATCTTCTTCAAATTCGGGTCTATCGTGGCCTGAATCTTCCGGAAGCCTGCTAGCACCTCGTCGGCCGTGTGGTAGGGCATGGCCTTGGGGTCGTGCTTCAGCGACTCAAAGAACTCACGCAGTGTGCCTTTAAAGCCCAGCTGGGTTTTCATGCGCTCCATCTCGGTGCGCAGGCGGGCTACTTCGCGTAGGCCCAGGGCATGAATCTCGGCCGGCGTTTTTTCGGTCGTCGTCCAGTAACTCACGTAGTAGCGGTATATCTCCGGGCCGCCCGGCACGGCATTGATGCCGCTGGTAGCCCGAGACTTAGGCAGGTATTCGGTTTTCAGGAAGGTGCCGAGCTTCTGGTACGTCGGCACCAGCTTGGTCAGAATAGCTTGCTTGTAGGCCGCCGTGAGGCGCTGCTTGTCGCCATCTGAAAAGGTCTTCGGGAAGTTATTGATGGGGCCGTAAAAGAGCGACTTCGTGGGGTCCGTCACCACAATATCGGGGGCGCTTAGCTGGGGCAGCATCTTCACCACCAAGGCTTTGGGTAGTACTACCCCCGCCTTCATGCCGCGCCGGAAGTTACGAATGGCCGAGTCGCCCCAGACCGTGAAGCCATCGACGCGGCCCAGCCAATCGTCGTAGTCCTTGACGGTCTTAAACGGCTGGTTGCCTGCGCCCGAGCCGTACTGTCCCAGCGTGATGGGCAGCCCCCAAAACTGCTGAAACGGCATCATCCAGGTGTTCAGCTTCAGCCCGGCTATGCGCTGCTGCAAGTCATACTGAAAGATGTCGTAGCTGATTCTGTCGTTCGCATCCAACTCATCCTGGCCAAAACGCTTCGAGTCGGTGAGGTAGCGCTGGTAAAAGTTGCGCAGCGTATCGCGAAAAGCCTGGGTTTGGTCGTTGGGCAGCAGGTTGTTGTAGCGGTTATCGCCCTGGGCCGTGGCCGATAGGGGGTCGTACTTCGCTTGCTTGTCCCAATACTGGTCGAGCAGGATGTTGAAGTCCTTGTTGGGAACCGCCTGGCTCGTCTTATCAGCCTGCGACTGGCAGCCGGCCAGCCATAAGGCACCCGCGGCCAGCGCCGCCTGGGCTAGGTATTTCATAGAATTCGAGAAAACGCTAAGCTCCAGCCCAGCATGTCGTTCGGTGGAATGGACGGCCACCCAGCCGCCGCGCCAAGCTGGAGCTTAGCAATGGCGCAAATTACTGCGCCTTTAGCTGCGCCTCGTACTCGTCAAGCTTTTTAGTTACCGCCGAAATATTTTCGGTCAGCAAGGTGATAACGGCGCCTTCAGGGGCTGTATCTAGCACATGGTCAATGGCTTCGAGCTCAGCGTCGATGTAGTGAATCGGAAGCTCAGGCTTATCCAGCCTCAACCCCCGCGTCATAATATCACGCAAAAACTCGGCCGACTTGCCGCGCAAGTCCCGGTCTAGCCGCACCACAACCTCGTCAAAAATGCTGCCCGCAATGCGCGCAAAACCCAGTGTGTCTTCGTCGCGGCGGTCGCCCAGGCCCGATACTACCCCAATCTTCTTAGTGGCCGGGGTAGCGTTCAGGAACTCCGCAAACTTGGTAAGGCCCGCCGTGTTGTGCGCGTAATCCACAATCACCTCAAAGCGCGGGAATTTGTACACGTTCATGCGGCCCGGCGTCTTGGTGGCCGAGGGCACGAAGGTGCGCAGCGCCGTCTTGATGTCATCCTTATCGAAGCCCGCCAGGTAGCCCGCCAGCGCCGCGGCCAGCGAGTTTTCAATGTTAAACGTAGCCCTACCCCCCAGCGTGATGGGAAACTCGGCCGCCCGGTCGATGCGCAGCTTGTAGGAGTTCTTATAAATCGTCACGTAGCCCTCTTCGTACACGGCCGCTACCCCCCCGGCTTCCACATGCTCCTGAATGCGCGGGTTGTGCTCGTTCATGGAGAAGAGTGCCACCCGGCAATCGACGGTGCGCGCCATGTCATACACCAGGTCGTCGTCAGCGTTGAGCACGGCCCAGCCGCTCTTGCGCACGGTGCGGGGTACTACCCCCTTCACAGCGGCCATTTCCTCCACAGTGTAGATATCGCGCAGGCCCAGATGGTCGGCGGCTACGTTAGTAACTACCGCAATATCACAGGTATAGAAGCCCAGGCCAGAGC
>CALMOO010000048.1 GCA_937871705.1 uncultured Hymenobacter sp. | reverse complement strand
AACGTGCCGTTGCCGCCGATGGCCACCAGGCCTTCGATGCCGTTGTTGACGAGTTGGTCGAAAGCCTGCTGGCGGCCTTCCTTGCTGCGGAACGAGTGGCTGCGAGCCGATTTTAAAATCGTGCCGCCGCGCTGCACGGTATTGGCCACCGAGGCCGAATCCATGCGCACAAATTCGCCCTTAATCATGCCGCTATAGCCGCGCATAATGCCGTACACTTCCAGCCCGTGGTACACGCCTGCCCGCACTACGGCGCGCACGCAGGCATTCATGCCGGGGGCATCGCCACCGCTGGTAAAAACTCCAATTCGTTTCATAAACCTGATGCTTAAGTAAATGCCGGCGGGCCACTAGCCGTCGGCGGCAGTCTTAAGTTCGCAAAGGTCGCACTTCCGATGCAGTTATGCAGTAGCGTTGAGGTTTTTCATCCGACATTTTCGCCGAACTTGCGTATCACTGCCAACTAATCATCGGGAAGAGTTAGCTAATCAGACTTTTCCTGCTTAGTTTCGAGTACTCTTCCCACCCGGCCGACGGACGGTCGTTTCTACCCATCTCTTTTCTACCGCTCCATGTTTGGTTTTTTTGAAAACGAGCAGGCCAAAAAAATAAAAGGCCACCTGTGCAACCTCGCCGCCCTAGCCAAGGCGGATGGCCACATCGACGACCGGGAGATGAACTTTATCATCACCGTCGGCAAGAAAAACGGCGTGTCGGCGACCGACGTGCGCAAACTCGTGTCGGGCAATACAGTCTGCGTGTCAGATTTGCCAGGCAATGACTCTGAGCGATTTGACCAGATTTTTGACCTTGTAGACATGATGCTCGCCGATGGCATCGTGGACGAAACCGAAATGGATTTCTGCATCATGATGGCCGAAAAGCTGGGTTTTCGCAAAGCCATCGTGGGCGTGCTGGTGCGCAAAATATCGCAGGGCGTAAAAGATGCCATGCCGCGCGACCGCATCAAGGAAGAAAGCCTTTCTTTCTTGAATTACAATAACATATCGCAGCGGCAAGACTAAGCCAATCTTACGTTAGGCTGACGCAGGAGGGCGTCTCTGCCGCTTCGCTGGAATATTATTCCTGAAGCATGGCAGAGACGCCTTCCTGCGTCAGCTCAACGTTGTTTCCTATTCCCTACCCCCATTACGTGCGTTATGGCGCGGTGTAGCCCGGCGCAGGCTTCGTCAATCTCGGCCTCGGTGATAGTGAGCGGCGGGGCGATGCGCAACGAGTTATCACAAAATAAAAACCAGTCGGTCAGGATGTTTTCTTCGGCCAGGGCCCGGTCGATAATTGGCTTGAGCACGTCAAACGACTCAAACTCCACGGCCATGAGCAGCCCGCAGCCTCGCACCGCCCGAATGGCCGGATGGTGCAGGCCAGCTTGCAGCCGAGCCGCTTTGGCCGGCATGCCCGCCAGCAGGTTTTCGTCCTGAATGACTTGCAGCGTGGCCAACGAGGCGGCGCAGCTCACCGGGTGCCCGCCAAACGTGGTGCAATGCCCCAGAATAGGGTTGGTTTGAAAGCCAACCATGATTTCGGGCGACGAGATGAAGGCACCAATCGGCATGCCGCCTCCCATGCCCTTGGCACACACCAAGATATCGGGCACTACGCCAAACTGCTCGAAGGCCCACTGCGTGCCCGTGCGCCCAAAACCGCATTGGATTTCATCAAGAATAAGCAGGGCGCCCACCTCGGTGCAGCGCTGGCGCACTGCGGGCAGGTAGCCGGGGGTAGGGACGCGCACGCCGGCCTCGCCCTGCACGGTTTCGAGCACCACGGCGGCCGTGTGCTCGGTTATTAACGACAAGTCGGCTAGCTCGTTGTAGCGCAGGTGCGTTACGTCGGGCAGCAGCGGGCGGTAGCTGTTCTTGAAGTCCTCGGAGCCAGTGATGGACAGCGCGCCGTGCGTGGAGCCGTGGTAGGCATTGAGGCTGGAAACCAGGCCCGTGCGGCCGGTGTGGCGCTTGGCTAGCTTCAGGGCACCCTCGATGGCCTCGGCGCCCGAGTTGGTGAAGTACACCGTGTCGAGCGGAGGGGGTAGGGTAGCGGCCAGGGCGTGCGCCAGGCGGGCGGGCGGCGCCTGCACCAATTCGCCGTACACCATCAGGTGCAGGTACTTATCGAGCTGGTCCTGAATGGCTTGTAGCACGCGCGGGTGGCGGTGCCCCACGTTGCTGACGCCGATGCCAGAAATTAAATCGAGAATGCGGCGGCCATCGGGCGTGTACATATACACGCCCTCGGCCCGCTCGATTTCCAGCAGCAGCGGAAACTCGGAGGTTTGGGCCTGGTGGCGCAAAAAAAGCTGGCGGGGGGTAAGCATAACGCCTGCAAAGGTACCGCCGCCGGGCCGGTGGGCGGCGACGCTAGTCGTTGGCTGGGCCGGGGCTGGGCTGGGTAGCTACGCGTTTCAGCACCTCCTTGGTGAAATCGCGCTCGGCCTCAAATAGCTGCGCTACCTGCCGCAGCGTCAGCACTTTCTGCAGCTTTTCGAAGTATTCTTTATCTAAGTTCAGTTGGTCTTGACGCAGGGCAAAATCCTGCTTGAAGCTGTCGCGCAGCTGCGAGTCGCTCAGGCCAGGGTTGGTAGCGTCACGGCGGAGCAGGCGGGTAGCGCGGTTTAGCTCGCGGCGCTTGCCGGTAAACTCGTTATAGAGCGGCCAAAAGCGCTGCGCCTGGTCTTGGGTGAGGGAAAGGCGCGAGGTAATAAACGCGATTTTGGCATTGTCGAGCTGCGTTACGCGGCCCCCGCCCACGCGGCGGCCTAGCTGCGCCTGGGCAGGAGTGCTCGCCAGCAAGGCGCCCGCCAGCAAGCCGGTTAGTAGATAAGAATGAAATTTCATGATTAAGCACATATAACTTAAAGCAGCGACTGGCTTTCGACCGGTTGGGCGTCGAGCGCCTCCGTCAGCTCCTGCGCCGACGGCTGCAGGTACTGCTTGGTAATGCCCTGGGGCGCGGGCGCCAGTTCGGCCATATCGTTCAAGTCGACGTGCGCTTCGCTGGTCAGCAGGTAGTCTACGAGCTGGGTGCGCGGCACCTGGTCGAGGCTGGCGGCCGTGAGCTCAGGGCTGCTGGTCGGCCCGCGGCCCAGCCAAAACGAAGCGGCAAACGTGCCCAGCAATAGCGTAGAAGCCAGACCCGTACGCAAAGTAGCTGGCACTTGGCCTAGCCAGCCTAGCCAAGCCGGGCGGGCGGCCGGGGGCTGCACCCGCGCCATCAAGCGGGTAGGCAATTTATCGAAGTAGCCCGCCGGCGGGGCGCTCAGCGGCTGGGGCCAGGCGCGGCGATGCTGGTCGAGGCGGAAGGGAGCGTTCATGCAGGTTGGATGAAAATAAGTGGCCGAGGTTTAATCAGAAGTCGGCAATTCAGGCGTGTCGGCGTTGGTCACGTACTGCTCGATTTTGCGAACGGCATGGTGGTAGCTGGCCTTAAGGGCGCCCACGCTGGTGC
>CALMOO010000047.1:628-2686 GCA_937871705.1 uncultured Hymenobacter sp. | reverse complement strand
CCCAACGGCTTCGACCCCATCATTACCAGCGCCATCTTCGATGGGCAGGGGGTAGCAGGTTTGCGCGGCTCATTTGGCGGCTGGGACGTGGACCTGAGCAACAGCTTTGGCTCGAACCGCTTTCACTACGGCGTGCGCAACTCGCTGAATGCTACGCTGGGAGCCACGTCGCCCACCAGCTTCGACGCGGGCGGCTTTCAGCTCCAGCAAGACGTAGTGGACCTCAACGTGAGCCGCAACCTCAAGACTGTGGCGCAGGGCCTGAACGTGGCATTCGGCAGCGAGTTTCGGCGCGAGTGGTACCAGATATTTGCGGGCGAAGAAGCTTCTTATACCAACTACACGCCGGGTACGGGCGTGCCGGGCGGCTCGCAGGGCTTTCCGGGCTTCCAGCCGCGCAACGTGGTGCACGCCAGCCGCAACAACGTGGGCGTGTACGCCGATGCGGAGCTCAACGTGACCAAGGCCTGGCTGCTGGAAGGCGCCGCGCGCTACGAAAACTACAGTGACTTTGGCAACAGCCTCACGGGCAAGGTTGCAACCCGCCTCAAGCTGAGCGATAATTTTTCGCTGCGCGGTACGCTGAGCACCGGCTTTCGGGCACCATCATTGGCCCAAATCAACTTCAACACCGTGTTTACCAACGTAGTGGGGGGTAAGCCGATTGATATTCTGCTCGACCGCAACGACGGCCCGGTGTCGCGGGCCGTGGGCATTCCGGCCCTCACGCAGGAGCGTTCCAAGTCCGCGAGCGTGGGCTTTACGGGCCGCGCCGGCTCTATTCTAACCTTCACCGTGGACGGCTACTACATTCACATCAAGGACCGCATCGTGCTCACGGGCACCTTCGGCAATGACGACGATATCATTGGGCCAACTCTCACGGCGCTGAACGTGGGCCAGGCGCAGTTCTTCGCCAATGCCGCCTCCACCACCACTTGGGGTCTCGACGCCGTGGTGGCCAATACGATAGGGGTAGGGAGCGGCCGCCTCACCACCACGCTCGCCGCCAACCTCAACCGCCTGTTGGTTACGAGCGTGCAGGCTACCCCCCTGCTGGCGGGCAAGGAGGATATCTTCTTCGGCCAGCGTGAGCAGGCGTTTGTGAAAGCCTCCGCGCCGCCCTACAAGGTTAACCTGACTTTCGACTACAACCTCGGCCGCTTTGGCGCCTTGGTGCGCTTCGTAGAGTTCGGCGGCGTCAAGCTCTACGACTACAACGAAGACCTCAACGAATACGGCCACCGCCTCACCACCGACGTGGCCCTGAGCTACGCCCTCACCAACCAGCTGCGCTTATCGCTGGGCAGCTCCAACCTGTTCAATAAATACCCCACCTTCTTCAACCCGCAAGCCACCGAAACCGGCGGCGCCTGGGACCCCGTGCAAATGGGCTCCAACGGCCGAATGCTGTTTGCCAAGCTGCAAGCGCGGTTTTAGGTAATTGGTTGTTATCAAATGAGTACGATTGTCATGCTGAGTTTGTCGAAGCATTTCTACCGCTTCGTCTGGGTCGCTCAATGACGGGGTAGAGATGCTTTGACAAGCTCAGCATGACAATCGTAATTAAAAGCAATAAAGCAAAAACGGCCGGGCTCCACAGCCCGGCCGTTTTTTATAAACCCGCCTCAATGGGAGAGGCGGGTTGTATTTTTGCAGTATGCTTCCAAAAATTCGCTCCACGACCGTGCTTGGCGTGCGCCACAACGGCCAAATTGCCCTAGGGGCCGATGGCCAGGCCACGATGGATAAGACCGTGGCCAAAAACAACGTGCGCAAAGTGCGCCAACTCAACGACGGCAAGGTCGTCACGGGCTTCGCCGGCTCCACCGCCGATGCTTTTATGCTGCTCGACCGCTTCGAAGAAAAGCTCTCCGCCTACGGCAATAACCTCAAGCGCGCCGCCATCGAGCTGGCCAAAGACTGGCGCAAAGACCAATACCTACGCAAGCTCGAAGCCATGATGGTGGTCGCTGATAAAGACGAGCTTCTCATCGTGAGTGGCACCGGCGACGTGCTGGAGCCCGACATGGACGTGGCCACCATCGGCAGCGGCGC
>CALMOO010000047.1:0-618 GCA_937871705.1 uncultured Hymenobacter sp. | reverse complement strand
GGCACTTAAGAAACACGCGCCGCACTTAACGGCCCGCCAGATGGTTGAGGACGCCCTGCACATCGCGGCCGACATCTGCATTTATACCAACCACAATTTAATTATCGCCGAGCCGGCGTAAAACCCAGGCTGTCATGCTGACGCAGGAAGCATCTTGTCAGGTATGAACATTCCCTACCCCCTCTCCTGACAAGATGCTTCCTTCGTCAGCATGACAACGACTCCAACATGCATATTACTAATTTCCTCAAGCACCACTACCGCCACTTCAACGCCGCTGCCCTCATCGACGCGGCCGATGGCTACAACAAGCACCTTGCCGACGGCGGCAAAATGATGATTACCCTGGCTGGGGCTATGAGCACCGCCGAAATGGGTATTCAGCTGGCCGAACTCATTCGCCAGGATAAAGTGCAGATTATCAGTTGCACTGGTGCTAACCTCGAAGAAGACATCTTCAACCTTGTGGCCCACGACTTCTACGAGCGCGTGCCGCACTACCGCGACCTCACCGCCGCCGATGAGCACGCACTGCTGAAGCGCCACATGAACCGCGTGACCGATACCTGCATCCCCGAAGAGGAGGCCATGCGTCGCATCGAGCACACGGTCCTGAAG
>CALMOO010000046.1:3382-4020 GCA_937871705.1 uncultured Hymenobacter sp. | reverse complement strand
TAGCTGGGCACGGTGGCCGTGCCAGTGTTGCGGTACTGCCGCACGGTGTGGCGCATGCTCACGCGGTCGAGCGAGTTATCGACCTGGTTGGGCGCCACCACCAAATCAGGTACGCCATCTAGGTCAGCATCAAACGAATAAGGCGCCGGAAACACCGACGTGGCCAGCGGCGCCGCCAGCGGAAAGCTGCTGCTGGTGCCCGCGTACGTAAAGTTGGCCTGCACCGTGGTGGTGCCCGCGTTGAGCAGGCGCAGAAGCTGCGGGCAGTTGTCGCGCCCGTCGAGTAGGTCGAGCACGCCGTCGCCATTGAGGTCGAGCAGCAGCACATTGTGGCCCATGCTGTGCTCGATTTGGGCTGTGCCCTCGGTGCCGCGCGTGCCCCTGGCACCAGTGGTCACGGGGCCACTGGTGAGTTGGGCTTGGCACTGCGTAGCGTCGCCGAGCTTGTAAGAGGCGCAGTCGGCGCACGCAAAGAGCCCGCCCCAGCGGTTATTGACCTGGCTAAAGGCGTCGAGGTCGGTGCAGGTACCCGTGCCGGTGTTCAGGTATAATTCCAGCGCCGTCGAGGATACAAAATCGTAGCTCAGAATGTCGAGCCGCCCGTCGCCGTTAACGTCCTGAATAGTCGGCATGTTGTA
>CALMOO010000046.1:0-3372 GCA_937871705.1 uncultured Hymenobacter sp. | reverse complement strand
CCGATGTTGAGGTTGCTGATTTGCCCGTTGGTCAGCGCAAAGTAGAGCTCATCCCTAGCTAGCACAAACTGCGGCCGGCCGCTACCCCCCGCCACGTTGTGAAACACCCGAATGTTGCCGCCCACGGTGTAGGTAAATAGGTCGGGCCGGCCGTCGCAGTCGTAGTCGCGCAGCAGCACCCAGCTTTGCAGGTCATCGGGGAAAGCGCCCTCGTAGTCGGGCGCATATTGCCAGCGCCGGCCGCCGGTGCTGCTGGCTACGCTCAGAAACGTGTAGCTGCGCGAAGTTTCGCGGTCGAAGGCATAAAGGTCCAGCTGGCCGTCGCCGTCGAGGTCGATGCTGCTAAACTGCGGCGCGTTGAGGCCACCCACCCAGGCGTGGGGTAGGGTGTCGGCGCCCTGCACAATCTTGGCCACGCTGCCAAACACGAAGCCAAACCGCGGCGGCGCCGACTGGCCCCAAGCTGGCCCGGCTACTCCACCTAACACAAACAGTAACAGGAATAAACAGCGACGCATAAGGCAGGAGGAAAAGCAGGTGCCAGCTAACAACGCCAGGCCGGGCGTAAGTTGCAGAATCAGTTATCGATTATCAGCTTCCACTGTCTTTGGCCAATCAACTAAGCCAGCAGCTCTACTAACGAATTGATAATTGATAATTGTTAACTGATAATTGACAAAGATGTCTCTCTACCACCACTACCTGGCCGCCCAGGGCCAGGTCAGCACCGACTCGCGCCAGCCGCAGCCGGGCACGCTGTTTTTTGCCCTCAATGGCCCCAGCTTTCGCGGGGCCGACTTTGCCGCCGCGGCCCTGGCCAAAGGCGCCAGCCACGCCGTAGTCGACGATGCGGCCCTGGCCGCCCACGACGCGGCCCGCTACACCTACGCCCCCGACCCGCTGGCCGCCCTGCAAGCCCTGGCCCGCGAGCACCGCCGCCACTTTCGGGGGCCCGTGCTGGCCGTGACGGGCTCCAACGGCAAAACCACCACCAAGGAGCTGCTGACCGTAGTGCTGGGCCAGCAATTTAACGTGCTGGCTACCAAGGGCAACCTCAACAACCACATTGGGGTGCCGCTCACGCTGCTGCGGCTGCGCTTGCAGACGCACGACTTTGCCGTGATAGAGATGGGCGCCAACCACCAGGGCGAAATCGCGGCCTACTGCCAGTGGGCCGAGCCCACCCACGGCCTCATCACCAACATCGGCAAGGCCCACCTCGAAGGCTTTGGCGGCGAGGAGGGGGTAGCGCGGGGCAAGGGCGAATTATTTGATTACTTGGCCACTAACGACGGGGTGGCCTTCGTCAATACACTCGATGCCAAGCTGCCCAGCCTGGCTGCCCACGTGCCCCAGCGCATCACCTACCCCCAATTTGACGACACCTACCCGGCCACGCTGCTCGAGGCCAGCCCGGCGCTGCACCTGCGCGTAGGCCTCGGGGAGGAGATTACCGATGTGGTGGTGCAGCTCACCGGCGACTATAATTTCCCCAACCTGGCCGCCGCCGCGGCCGTGGGCGGCTACTTTGGCGTGCCCGCCGCCCAGGTGGCCGCCGCCTTGGCCGCCTACAACCCGCAGAATAACCGCTCGCAGCTCGTGCGCACCACCCGCGGCAACGAGCTGGTGCTGGATGCCTACAACGCCAACCCCAGCAGCATGACCGCCGCGCTGCGCAGCTTCGCGCAGCGGCCTGCGCCGGCCGGGCAGGGTAGGGTAGCTATTCTGGGCGATATGTTTGAGCTGGGCGAAACCAGCGCCGCCGAGCATCGGGCCTTAGGTAAGCTGCTGGCTGCGTTGAGTTTAAACCAAGTGCTCCTTATTGGCCCGCTTATGGCTGAAGCCGCCGCCGCCTACCCCCCCGCCCGGCACTTTGCCGACCGAGCCGCCGCCGCCGAGTGGCTGGCGCAGCAAGACGTAGCCGGCCAGCTGGTGCTGCTCAAAGGCTCGCGCGGCATGGGCTTGGAGGCGCTAGTGCCGCTGCTATAATCACTTAACAGTTAACAGCCGTTCAATAAACCGAAACAGGGTCTGTTTTAAGTCATTTAACGGTTAAGTGATAACTGTTAAATGACTTAAAACGGATTTGCCAGCTCGGCAAGGGTGGGCAAGATGGCATCTTTGGGCGACACCAGCGCCTCGCTTACCCCCCAGTCGATGCCAAGGGCCGGGTCGTCCCAGCGCAGGCCGCCCTCGGCGGTGGGGGCGTAGTAGTCCGAGCACTTGTAAAGGAAAAGCGTGTCGTCTTCCAGCGCCACGAAGCCGTGGGCAAAGCCTTCGGGCACGTAAAAAACGTTGCCGAGCTCGGCAGTCAGCTCTAGCTGGGCATGCTGGCCGAAGGTGGGCGAGCGGTGGCGCAGGTCCACCACCACGTCGAGGGCGCGGCCCTGGGCCACGCGCACCAGCTTGGCCTGGGCGTGGGGCGGGCGCTGAAAGTGCAGCCCGCGCAGCGTGCCGGCCTTGGAAATACTCTGGTTGTCTTGCACCCAGTGGTGGCGGGGCAGGCCCAGCGTCTCCATAGTACGGGCGCTGAAAGACTCAAAAAACGCCCCGCGCGGGTCGCCAAAAATGCGGGGCCTAAATTCAAGTAAGCCGGGCAGCGAATGGGTAATAACTTGCATGGAAGGTAGAAAGTAGCGTGCTCGGCGAGCCCGCATAGGGAGTGGGCAAATGTTATAACGCTGCGCTAACTTATAGCGTCTGCGCAGCGGGAGCTTCGTTTACGGCCGTAAGATATTGGCTTAGCACGAGCTTTTCATCGAATTTCTCTTCGGCCAGCTCGCGGCTGGCCTGGCCCATGGCGGCGAGGCGGGCGGCCGGCAGCCGCGCTACTTGCAGCAGCTTGGCGGCCAGGTCGTCGGCCGAGCGCACCTGGCAGAGGTAGCCGTTGCGGCCGTGCTGTACGGTTTCGCGGCAGCCGGGCACGTCGGTGGTTACGAGGGGTTTGCCGCAGGCCGCGGCTTCGAGCAGCGTTTTGGGCGTGCCCTCGCGGTAGGAGGGCAGCACCACGCAGTCGGCAAGGTGCAGGTGCTCGGCCACGTGGTCGGAGGTGCCCAGGTACTCAATGGCGCCATCAGCCAGCCACTGCTCGAAGGTGGTGCGGGGCACGCCTACCCCCCCCGCCTCGTCTAGGCTGCCGAGCAGCTGAAACCGCACCTTATCGGCCCCCAGCGCGGCCTGCACTTGCTTAGCGGCTTCAAAATATTCAACAATGCCTTTTTCGTACAGCACCCGCGCCACCATCAGGAAGGTGAACGGCGTGCCCGCCGGGCGCCCTACCCCCTCCTGTGGCCGGAACCTTACCAAATCGACGCCCGAGCCGGGCACCAGGCCCGTGCGCTCCGGCCGAATCAGTCCGTAGCGGATGAACAG
>CALMOO010000045.1 GCA_937871705.1 uncultured Hymenobacter sp. | reverse complement strand
GGGTAGGCGCGCATAGCCTCCGCGGTGCGCTCAGGATAGAGCTTCTGCACGGCGGCGCGGTAGCTGTCCAAGGTCGGCGCAGCCGGGCCGAGCACCATTTGAGGACTCATTTCCTGTGAGTTCCAGCCCACTAGCAGCGGCACGTGGGCTTGCTGGCCGGCCGCAAAAATCTCGGTGGGCGCTTTAGGTAGAAAGTACCCATCCACAATGGCTGCGAAGCGCGGCGCGCCTTGCTTGCCGCTGGCTTCGAGCAGCTGCTGCGCCGGTATGGCTCGTAGCGCCGCCAGCGAGGTAGCGCCCACGCTCGTAGCGAAGGCTACCCCCGTCTGCTCGCCCTGTGCCAGGGTGGGTAGGGCTTGCAAACCCAATACCGAGCCGCTCTCGCCGATGGCACCCACAATCAAGCTCTCCGACCCCGGCGAGGCCATTTGCGCGCTCACCGACCACGAACCGGCCGACTCGCCGGCGATGGTAATGTGCTGCGGGTCGCCGCCGAAAGCCGCAATATTCTGCCGCACCCAGCGCAAGGCCGCCTGCTGGTCGAGCAGGCCGTAGTTGCCGGAGGCGTGGTTGGGCGACTCTTTTGTCAGCTCGGGATGGGCCATGAAGCCGAACACGCCGAGCCGGTAATTGACCGTCACCGTCACGATGCCTTGCTTGGCCAGGCTTTCGCCGTCGTAGCGCGGCTCCGAGCCATCGCCGGCTACGAAGCCGCCGCCGTAGAAATACACCAGCACCGGTCGCTTTTCCTGCGCCGTTTTGGCGCCGGTCCACACGTTCAGGTAGAGGCAGTCTTCGCTCACGCCATTCGAGCGAAAATTCATGTCGCCAAACAGTGGCAGCTGCATGGCACGGGCTCCAAACTGCGTGGCGGGCCGAACGTTGGTCCACTTTGGCGCGGGCTGCGGGGCCTGCCAACGCCGCGTGCCCACTGGCGGCGCCGCGAAAGGAATGCCTTTAAAGGAGTGAATGCCGCTGGGCAGCGTCGCGCCGGCCAGCCGGCCATCGGCTACCTGCACTTGGTTGGTAGTCAAATCAGTAGCCGTTTTTTTAACTGATTGCGCACTGGCGGCAACGGCCACCAAGCACGGCAAAGCAGCGACAAGTAGAACTTTCATAAGTGGGTGGGAAAAGTGATGAAACGCGACCTTTCGCAGCTCGGTGCGGGCATAAGCCGCACAATGATAGGAAATTGAGTTGTAATTGTGCGTGAACGGGAAAGTCACGCGCTAGCAAGGCCCTACCCCCCTCTACGCAAAAGAGCCCCGCTGCCGAGCGGCAACGGGGCTCTTTTGTAGTG
>CALMOO010000044.1 GCA_937871705.1 uncultured Hymenobacter sp. | reverse complement strand
GTAGGGGCACGGCTGCAAAATACGGCCGGGCGGTAAAACGAAGTGGCCCGCCGCTGCCGCCCGAACCAGCCATATGGGCGTCGTTCGGGCGGCAGTGGCGGGCCACGCCTGCTTGCAGGGGCTACTTCACGTCGGTTACTTCTACTTCAAAGCGCAGCACCTTGTTGGCCGGAATGCTGGTGCCCGCGCCCGCCGGGCCGTAGGCCAGCGCCGACGGAATCAGCAGCACGGCCTTTTCGCCCTTGTGCATGAGGGAAATGCCCTGGTCGAAGCCCGGAATGACCTGCTGCGCCCCCACCACGAAGCTGAGCGGCGCGGTGCCGGGGTCGAAGACCGTGCCATCCAAGAATTTACCGGTGTAGCGCACCGTTGCCGTCTTGCCGGCCGTAGCCTGCACACCAGCCGCGTTGGTCGTTACGGGTACGTAGTACAAGCCCGAGGCCTGCCGCTGCGCATTGGTTATCGAGTTGTCGGCAAGGTACTTCTTAATGATAGCCTCATCGGTGGCCGCGAAGTTGAAGTCTACCACTTCTATATCGAAGCGCACCACCGTGTTGGGCGGAACGCCGGCTCTCCCAGCCGAGCCGTAGGCCAGGCCCGATGGGATAAGCAGCTTGGCTTTGTCGCCTAAATGCATCAGAGACACACCTTCTTGCAAGCTATTATAGGGGGAGCTTACCAGGACAAAGCTGTCTGGCGTATTGCCATTTTGCGCCGACGACATGAACACAGTGCCGTTAAGCAGAGTGCCAGTATAAAGTATCGAGACGTTGGTGCCCACTGTAGGCTTGGGGGCATTTGCATTGGTTTTAACCGGCACGAAGTACAAGCCCGAGGGTTGCTTTTGGGCGGTAGTAAAGCTGCTGTCAGCCACATACTTCTTGAGGATAGCGTCGTCGGTGGCCGAGTAGTCGGCTACAGCGTCTTCGTTGTCTTTTTTACAAGCAGTGGTGAACAGGCCTGCTCCCGCGAGCAGCAGCAGGACAAAAAGGCGAGGGATAGGGGTGGAGCAAAACAGTTTCATACGGATATTTTTTGTAAAATTAACCTGAAGCTTCCCACTACAGCTACTGCGGCGGGTCGGAAATTCTATTTAGCACTTCCTCACTAGAACGTCAGGCAGACCGCAGAAAGGCGGCTGGCGGGCGGCAGTAACTCCAACGATTGGGAATTATTGCCGCCCGCCGCCTTTCTGCGGTCTGCCTGACGTTGAAGGAGAGGGCTAATGAGCTTCAGCATAATCTACTCCCGCTAGGGCTCGACCACAAACCCCGGCAAGCCCAGCTTGCTGCGCCTACCCCCCAGCTGGAGGCCGTCGTCGACGTACTGGCAGTCCTTGCCGCTGGTATTCGGGTTGTTGATGACACCGAGGAAGGAATTATCCTCACGGGCCACGTAGATTTTGCCGTCGGGGCCGCGCTGCAAGGCGCCTATTTTGTGGTTTGAGGAATGGCCGACCTGCGTGGCCGTCTTGGTTTTGAGGTCAAATTGCCACACCTGGGTTTCGCTCACGGTGGCGTTCTTGGTGTTCGTGTTGCCGTTGCAGGTGCCGTAGAGCTTGGTGCCATCGGGCGAGAACTCGACCCCGTACGCCTCCGCATAAGGCCCGAAGCTGCGCGCGTTGCTCACTTTGCCGGTGT
Organism: uncultured Hymenobacter sp.; assembly: GCA_937871705.1. Lineage (GTDB taxonomy): Bacteria > Bacteroidota > Bacteroidia > Cytophagales > Hymenobacteraceae > Hymenobacter. The sequence continues at coordinate 339 of CALMOO010000044.1, read as the reverse complement.
TGCGGTCGAAGTCGTAGACCTCGAACTTGTTGCTTTCGCGCCAGATGGCGGCCGCCAGCTTGGTGCCATCGGGCGAGAACTTGAGCGCGCCGATGGCGTTGCGGCCGGGGCCAGCGTTCATGCTGCCCACGTTGCTCATAACGGGCTTGCCAGCCACGCCATCGGCCGTGACGAGGTAGGCCACGAAGGCGTTGGAGTTCCAGCGGTGGGCCACCACCCACACGTCGCGGCCGTTGGGGTGGCGCACGGCGGCCAGCTTTTCGGCCACGGGCGTGATGAGCAGCAGGTTAGCCCGCGGCACGTCGCCGAGGCCATTGTCGCGGGTCATATCCACTACCG
>CALMOO010000043.1:933-1655 GCA_937871705.1 uncultured Hymenobacter sp. | reverse complement strand
GCGTGAAGGTGTCGTGGCGCGCCAGGTTCCACTTGCGCCAGTAGCCGCGCAGGGCCTGGCCAGCGCGGTTGGGCGAGTCGTCTTCGAGGTAAAACGGGTCGGCGTCGAAGTACACGTCGGCCCGGTCGGCCTTGCGCAGCAGGCTAATAAATGTTTCCTCGGCCTTGCTCAGGCTGCCCAGGCCCACAAACACGTGGCGGGGGGGTAGGGCCAGCTTAGGGTCGGCCAGCTCGCGGCGCAGGCGCTGCACGGCGCGCCGATACGCCAGGCCGGGGTAAGCGAGGTGCTGCGGCTTGAGGCGCGCCTTAAAGCGCAGATACACCTTGTGCAGCTGCCCCCAGAAGCCGAAGTAGCGGTCCAGCCCGGTGGTTTTGCGCTCGGGGTCGAGCTGCCAGCGCTCCAGCGCCTTGGCCTCGGCCAGGTATTCAAACACCAGCTTGGTATCGGCGAGCTGCTGGTCGAGGTTCGACAAGTCTTGCAGCAGCAGCCCGCCCCAACCCACAAATTGGTCGAACTGCAGCTCGGGGTCGATGTCCCGAAAAATATCAAACAGCATGAGCTGCAAGGCAATGGGCTCCTCTACCTGCACGCCGGCGCGCTCCACCATGTAGTCTTCCATGGCCGCAATGCGCGGCGCCCACAGCGCCTGGCCGTCGGGCGTAGCCAGCGCCAGCTCGTTTTTCAGGTACACTACGGCCCGGCGCGTGGGCACGATTACCACG
>CALMOO010000043.1:0-923 GCA_937871705.1 uncultured Hymenobacter sp. | reverse complement strand
AAAACGAGCGGGTAGAAACCGGCGCAGGCACCAGGGGCGCGGCCAGAGTAGGGGAGGGCAGCATGATACTCAAAGATACGGATGCTGCCGAGGCCGGCGCCCCATGCTAGGGCGCTCATTTGTGCTCACTCGGCCGGTTTAGGCTACGGTGCAGTTTATTTGTGGTGCAGCCTGCTGGGTTGGCGGGCAAAAAACCCGCGTTCATATAGGTTAGCTTGCATATGTAGCCGGTAGGTAAGACCTTTGGAATTAAGCTTTTTGCTAAGCAAGCGCTCAGGCTTGACACAATTAAGCTTGCTCCTGACGCGTCCTTTGGGCTGCCCGGCCACTTTCTAGCCGCAACCTTAATTACCAGTATGGAGTCTGCTTCCGCCAATGCCGATAGCCATAATCGGAAGCCCACCCCAACTGCGGTAGCCGGCAGCTGCGCTAAATGCTGGGCGGCCAAGTACTGCGCCATTTTCTCGTTGGCCAGCCCGCAGCCGCCGCCCGCCTGCCCTCTCTATCCGCAGCGCCCAGCCCCCACGAAGCCGCAGCCGCCGCAACTCTACGATACGGAGTTTTAAGCACTGGGCACCAGCTAATACTTTTAACTGCTACGCGCTGTTAGGCAGGTTGGCCATACTAGCCAGGGTGTGCTTGGTTGGCTACTGGGCAAGAAGTTAGCTGCCACTTAACCCGCACGAGGGGGGTAGTAAATGGGGATTGTGCACGCCAGCAGCGCGCCTTCCGGTAACTTCACGGCCTAAACTGGTTTGCTGTTTATGCCTTTTTCCCTTCGCGCCGCCGCTCGCTTCTGCCTGGCATTGATGATTGTTAATTGCTCATTGATAATTGTAAAAGCCCAGGCGCCCAAAACCTACACTTCTTCGGAGATATTGCTGGGCCTTAAAAAGCTCAACGTCGTGGGCTCGGTGATGTAC
>CALMOO010000042.1 GCA_937871705.1 uncultured Hymenobacter sp. | reverse complement strand
GCGCAGGTCGAGCCGTTTTTGCAGCTGCCCTTGGGCGGCGTGGGGCGCCGTGCTGCTAGCCAGCGCCACCCTGAGCCTGAGCAGCTGCAAAAGCTCGAAAGACGACTCGCCGGCCGCGCCCGCCCCTACGGTCAGCCTGGTTAGCGATGCCGTGGTAGGGCCACATATAGTTGATGCGCAAGGCTATACGGTATACTTCTTCGCCCGCGACCTATCTGGCACCAACAACTGCACGGGCGGCTGCGCCAGCGTGTGGCCCATTTTCTACGAGCCCAACCTGGTGGTGGGCGACGGCCTGACGGCGGCTGATTTCACCACCATCACAACCAGCGACGGCAAGCCACAAACCGCCTACAAAGGCTGGCCCATGTATTACTACGCCCCCGCCGATGCCAGTGGCCAGTTTGTGCGCGAAAAGGCGGGCGAAGTAACGGGCGATAAAGTGGGCAATACCTGGTTCACGATGCGCCCCGACTACTCGCTGCTGCTAGCCCGCACCAACGTCACCAACAAGACGACTAACGCCGTCGCCACCAAGAGTTTTCTTATTGATAACCAGGGCCGCACACTGTACACCTTCGGTAAAGACCAGGCCAACCCAACTACCCTGCCCACCAACTGCACTGGGGGCTGCATTGCCACCTGGCCCGTGTATTTCGACACCATCGTGAACCTGCCCTCGGCCCTGAAAAACACCGATTTCGGCGTCATCACGCGCACCGATGGGCCCAATGGGACCACTCGCCAGCAGGCGACTTACAAGGGCCTGCCGCTCTACTACTACACGCCCGATGCCGCCACCCGCAACGCGATAGGCGGCGATGGCATCGGCAATATCTGGTCGGTGGCCACGCCTTAGTCGGGCCATCGGCGCTGCCCTCCCTACCCCTCCTTTTTCTCTGAACTTACTGCCAACCCTATGTTAGCTAAGCTCTTGCTAGTGATAGGCGCCGTGCTGGCGCTGAGTGCCTGTGTGTCGCAAAACGGCGAGGACCTGGCCGGCGACAGCCCGCTCCCGGTTCCCAGCTGCGACACCTCGCACGTGACCTATGCCCTCACGGTGGCGCCCCTGCTGCAGCAAAACTGTAGCCGCTGCCACAGCAGCGCCTTTGCCTCGGGCGGTGTCGATTTGGGCACCTACGCCAAGGTCAGAACCCTGGCCACCGACGGCCGCCTGCTGGGCGTCGTCAACCACGCCCCCGGCTTCGACCCCATGCCCCAGGGCGCGCCCAAGCTATCGGACTGTGACCTGAACCAACTGCAGCAGTGGGTAGCCGATGGCGCACTCAATAATTAAGTAAAGCTATTCACCCTTAAATAATTAGGTATGAAGAAACTGCTGCTTCTGGGCGGACTGCTGGGCACACTGGCAGCCGCCCCGGCCCACGCCCAAACCAAGTACTTCACCCGCGCTGGCACCATCAGCTTTTTTTCGGCTACCCCCTTCGAAGACATTGAGGCGCGCAACCAGCAGGTGGGCGCGGCCGTGAACGTCGAGTCGGGTGAGGTCGCATTTACGGTGCCCATGAAGGAATTTAAATTCCCCAAGTCCTTGATGCAAACGCACTTCAACGAGAACTACGTGGAGTCAGAAAAATACCCTAAGGCCACGTTTGCCGGCCGGCTGGTCAGCTTCCAGGCCGCCGCTCTGGGTGCCGCGGGTCCTCAGCCGGTGCAAGTCGAGGGCGACCTCACCATCCACGGCGTCACGAAGCATGTGCGCGTGCCGGGCACCCTCGAAAAGCAAGGCACGCGCCTGCTGGTCAACTCAAAATTCGCCGTCGCGTCGGCCGACTACAACATCGAGATTCCCGCGCTGGTGCGTAGCCACGTGGCCAAATCGGTGGCCGTAACCGTGGCCCTGGCCTGCGACCCACTTCCTTAACCCATTTTAGCTCATGACGTTATCTGCCATGCGTAAGCTGCTGGCCTGCGGGCTAGCGGCCGGGCTGCTGAGCGCCGCCCCGGCCCGCGCCCAGGATTTGATGCAGCAACTCGACCACCTCACCACCGATAGCCTGCGCCGCGACTACGTGCCAGCCACTTTCAAGGGCACGCGCATTATCAACGGGCACTCCGTCGAAACGCCGGGCCAAGGCAGCCTGGTGTTTCTGATTTCGCACCGCTTCGGCACGCTCAATAGTGGGGCTTACGAGTTTTTTGGCCTCGACCAAGCTACTATTCGGCTGGGCCTGGAGTATGGCCTCACGGATAGGCTAGCGGTGGGGGTAGGGCGCAGCTCGCTCGAAAAAACATTCGATGGCTTCTTGAAATACAAGGCCTTGCGCCAAAGCGCGGGGGTAGGAGCCATGCCCGTTTCGGTGACGCTGCTGGCCACGTCGGCGCTGTCCTCGCTGCGCTTCGAGCCGCAGTCTGAGCGCACGGCCGCCTCGCGCCTCACCTACACTTACCAGGCCCTTATTGCGCGCAAGCTCAGCCCCAGCTTATCGGTGCAGCTCATGCCCATGCTGCTGCACCGCAACTACGTAGACCTGCGCCGCGACCAAAATAACGTGTACGCCCTGGGCCTAGCCGCCCGCCAGAAGCTCACGAAACGCCTGGCCCTCACGGCCGAATACTACTACCTAATGCCCGGCGCTACCGCCGACGACTACCGCAACGCGCTGGCTGTGGGCTTCGACATCGAAACCGGTGGGCACGTGTTTCAGCTGCATTTCACCAACTCGCAGGGCATGATTGAGAAGTTCTTCATCCCTCAAACGACGGGCAATTTCTTCAAAGGCGATATATTCTTCGGGTTCAACATCTCGCGCTCGTTTCAGCTGCGCAGCCAGCGGTAAAATAGCATGTCATGCTACCTATAAGCTACTTGGCGGCGGCTACCCCCTCGCTGGTCATCTGCACCCGCTTGATGGTGCCGTCCGGGTTATAGTACAAGTAATCAATGCACACCGAGCGGCGGAAGCTGCCGCCGTGCACGTCCATACCACCATTGTGGTAGATGAAGTACGACTTGCCCTTGAAATCGATAATGGCTTGGTGGTTGGTGTTGGAGTTGCCGGCCAGCTCGTTCAGAATGCCCTTGTACTGCCAGGGACCTTCGAGGCTGCGGCTCATGGCGTAAGCTATTTTTTCGGGAAACTGCGTGGCGAAGCTCAGGTAGTACCAGCCGTTGTGCGCGTGCACCCAGGGTGCCTCAGTGTACTGCGGCAGCCCGCTCACGGTCTGGATGGGGCCATCCAGCTCGGTCATGTTGGCCTTGAGCTTGGCATAGTGGCAGTTGGTGTTGCCCCAAAACAGGTACGCCTGGCCTTTCGGGTCAATAATGACGGTCGGGTCAATATCGTCCCAGCTGATTTTACTTGCCGTCATGTCATTGGTAATCAGCGCCGAGCCGCGCGCATCCTTAAACGGCCCCGTGGGGCTGTCCGACACCGCCACCCCGATGGCCTTGCCCGGAATAGTGCCGTGCTCTACCGCCGCATACCAGTAGAACTTGCCGTTGCGCGCTATCACCTGCGAGGCCCAGGCATCGTCCTTGGCCCAGGCAAAATCCTTGACCTTCAGCGGCACCGGGTGCTCGGTCCAGTGCACCATATCCTGCGACGAGAAGCACAGCCACTCGTGCATCACGTAGCCCTCCTGCGGGGGCACTGCCTCGTCGTGGCCGGTGTAGAGGTACACCGTGCCGCCCTGCACCATGGCGGCGGGGTCGGCGGTGTACTTGGTTTTAATGACCGGGTTGCCGCCGGCAGGGGGGGTAGGGCTTTGCGCTAGCACCGGGCCGGCGGCCAGTAGTAAGGTCACTAAGCAGGCAGCTTTTACAGAAGCTAGAAGAGTAGTGCGATTAGTCATAGAGTTGCCGCAAGGTATTGTGAAGCAAAGAGTTGTTATGTCAGGCAATAAACAAGAACGTCATGCTGAACAGGGTGCAGCATGACGTTCTTACTCAGTTAAATCAGCAACTCAGGCCAGGCTAGGCCGGCTGCGCGGCCACGGCTTTCTGGCGCTTAGCTTCTACCGAAGCGATGAGCTTGGTAAACGGCTCGATAAATTTCTGCACGCCTTCGGTTTCGAGCTGCTGGGTTTGGGCATCGAGGTCGATACCAACTTTGGGCAAGTCCCGCAGTACGGCTTGCGCCTTGTCCAGGCCTTCCTCTAAGCGGCTGGCGGGGTGGCCTTTTTGCTTGAAGATGTCCATCGTTTCCATCGGAATGGTGTTCACCGTTTTCGGGCCGATGAGGTTCTCAACGTATTTCAGGTCGTCGTACTTCGGGTTTTTGTTGCCCGTGCTGGCCCACAGCAGGCGCTGCGTGTTGGCACCTTTGGCTTGCAAAGCCTCCCAGCGCGGACCGGCAAAAATTTCTTTATACATCTGGTAAGCCTGCTTGGCGCTGGCCAGGGCTACCTCGCCCACCAGCGACTGCGCCAGCTCGCCTTTTTCGCCGCCTTCGGCCGCTATTTTCTCCAGCTGCGGGTCGATGAGCACGTCAATGCGGCTCAGGAAGAAGCTGGCTACCGAGTCAATGCCATTCAGCGACTGGCCGGTTTTGGCCCGGTCTTCAAGCCCCGAGAGGAAGG
>CALMOO010000041.1 GCA_937871705.1 uncultured Hymenobacter sp. | reverse complement strand
GCACTTGGTGAGTCCTTACTTCAAGGCGCTGGGGGCGTTTCTGGCGGGCTACGCAGGAGCCACGGCGCTGCTGCAGCTCTGGGCGCTGGGCTACTGGTGGAGCTTTGGATTGCCTATAGCAGCCGGGTTTGCCGCGTGTCGGTGGCTATGGCACCCCTGGGCGCTACTGGCTCGCAACTTCAAAGGCGAAACCCGCCGCCTACCCCTCATGCTGCTGTGGCTACTGCTTACTGCGGTAGGCCACAACGTGCGCGAGTACTTGCACGCTCGCCTTGGGCCAATCCGCGACGTGCGCAGCGTACGCGAACTGGCTCGGCCGGGCGCGGCTGTTTTCTTTCGGCTGCGCGGTCCTTTCTATGTTGATAAGCCGCACGCGGGCCACTACGCCACGCACTGGATGACCCGCGATAAAAGCGGGGTCCGGCGCTACTCCGCTGCCTGCTACTACGCCTGCCCGCTGCTAGCCAGCAATACCGATACTACCGCTACCCTGGCTCTACCGCCCGCTTGGCTGGGTTACACCTTCCAACATTTTCTGGGCAACAACCTCTCGTCAAGCGAACTTGATTGGCGTTACCAAAACTTCGTAGCTCGCTCCGATGCCCGGTTCGACTCCTTAAATTTGAGCGATTTTACGTACTTACTACGGCAAGAGCATCCCGTCTATACCTTAACCAGGGCCGCAGCCGCCAGTCATTTGCCCTCTGGCCAAAACCCGCTGCTGCTGACGCCGGTGCAAGCACCGTTTGCCGCGCGGGGCACCAGCTCGCTGCGCTGGGCGCTGGGGCTCACACTTGTTGGCAGCTTTTTTATCGTGCTGCTATTACTGACGATGTCGCTGAATCCTTTTATGGCGACTAATCGGTAACTGCCGGCGGCATCTTTGCAGCTTGGTCATTGCTTAATTAGCCGTTTATTCAGTGCTTTATCTTATCCCTACCCCCCTCGCCGAGGGCACGGCGCCCCAGGTGCTGCCGCCGCAAGTGGTGGCAGCCGTGGCCCGGCTGCCGTACTTCCTGGTCGAAAACCTGCGCACCGCGCGCCGCTTTGTGAAGGAAGTGGCGCCGCACCGCGTCATCGAAGACATTCGCTTTGAGCTGATTGATAAGGACAGCACGCCCGCCCAGGTGAAGGCCGCACTAGAGCCGTTGGTGAAGCAAAAAATCGAAGCCGGCGTGCTTTCCGAGGCAGGCTGCCCCGGCATTGCCGACCCGGGCGCGGCGCTGGCCCAGGAGGCGCACCGGCTAGGGCTGGTGGTGCGGCCGCTGGTGGGGCCGTCGTCGATTTTGCTGGCGCTTATGGGCTCGGGGCTCAATGGGCAGCGGTTTGCGTTTCATGGGTATTTGCCCATCGAGAAGGCGGCCCGCATCGCGGCCATTAAGGCGCTGGAAAAAGAAGCTGCGCAACGCGACCAGTCGCAGCTTTGCATCGAAACACCCTACCGCAACGACCAGCTGCTGGCCGACCTGCTGGCCCACCTGGGCCCCGGCACGCGCCTGTGCGTGGCCGCCGACCTCACCGCGCCGGGCGCGGCCGACGCCGCCATCGCCGGGCGGCC
>CALMOO010000040.1:1809-5773 GCA_937871705.1 uncultured Hymenobacter sp. | reverse complement strand
CCCTACAACGAGCACGCCCAGAGCTACTACCAGCACCAGGTGGCGCTCCGCGGCATGGTGTACCCGCCCCAGGCCGTGGCCGAAGCCATACTGTACGCGGCCGCCCACCCCAAGCGCGATATGTTCGTGGGCATGCAAGCCAAGGTGCTGAAGATGCTCGGCGACCTGGCCCCGCGCTTCATGGACAAGCTGATGGAGGTAGTAACCGACCCCGGCCAGGTTGACCCCGACCGCCCATCCATCAACGCCGAAACCAGCGCGCTCTACAAGGCCGGCTACGGCATGCGGGAGAAAGGCTCGCACGAGGGCTGGTTCCGCACGGGCAGCTACTACGTTAAAGCCCAAAAACACCCGGTGCTCACGGCGGCCCTGGTGGGCGGCCTGGGCCTGGCCATCGGCGCCATCAGCAAGGCGCGCAAAGCCCAGAAGGCCGCAGCGCCCAGCCCGAGCCCAGCCGCCAGCGACATGGCCACCACCATTCCGGACCCGACGGCTGCTGGCGCAACCGAGGGCCTGGAGGTCGGTGACGAGCTGGTGATTGAAACGATAGTGCTGACGGATATTGATGGGTAGTAAACCCAAGGAGGGGGGTAGGCGGCTACCCCCCTCCTTCACTCCGGCAGCTCATCTACCACGGCCAGCACAAAGTCCTTGATGCGCCAGTCGAGGCGGTGCGTGTCGGCCGAGGCCTGGTGCAGCTTAGCCAGAATATTATCGGTGTTGCGGGCAATGATAAACGCCTCGCCGTAAAGGATGTGGCCTTCCTCGCGCATCCTGATTTTAACTTCCCGCACCCAGTCGAGGCCGCAGAGCAAGCCTGCTACTTTCTCCACGATGGGGTCGTCGTCCTGGCGGCTCACGGTTTTGGGCGTCTGGTTCATCAGGTCAAACACGGCCTGCTTAAGGTTCTTGTAGCCGTCCAGGATAATGCTGCCCGAGAGCACCAGGCTGATGGCGGCATCGGCCCACCACCAGCCCCAGCCAATAGCGATGATGCTGAAGATGGTAGCGGTGCCCATCTGCCAGTCGGCGCGGTTGGTGTCGGCGTCGGCATACAGCACTTTGTCGTGCAGCTGCTCGGCCAGCGGCAGCTTGGCTTTGCCCAGAAAATACGACGGCACGGTGCTCCAAATCAGGGCCGCAATCATGAGGTAGCCCGCCCAGATGGGGTAGCCCAGCACCACGGCCAGCCCGATGCTCGGCCGCTCGCCGCTGGCCAGCGCCTTCACCCCATCAAAAAACAGCAAGGTGCCAATAATCAGCAGCGCCGCCGAGCCCGTGAGGTAGCCGATGGTGGCCGCCCGGTGGTAGCCATACGGAAACTCCGGGGTAGCATTGCGGCGCACAAACCGCGTGGTGAGCAGAAAGCTCACCGGCGCCACCAGCCCGAGCATGTCGTCGGCCCAGGCCGTTTTCATGGCCTGCGACTGGCCCAGGGCGAGGTACATCACCACCAGCACGCTGAGAACGTAGCTGGCCGTGAGCCATTCCAGCTTTTTGGCGCGGGCCAGCGGCGCTTCCAGCTCGGGCGGTAGCTCCTGGTGTTTGGGCGATGTCATGGTAAAATAGGGGGTAGGGTCACACCCGGTAGGGCCGGTAGAAAATTAGCGCAGCAGTTGGTGCACCTGCGCCTGGTGCTGGTAGAGAAACGTTTCGAGAGCCAGCAGCCAGGCATTTTCGCCGGGCGGCACGGCCAGCACGTGGTTTTCCTTTTTCAATTCGAGGTTGTTGAGGCGGCGGTAGCCCCAGCTTTGCAGCTGCCACTCGTAGCCGGCGGCCAGCGGCGCGCCGCCGGGCAGCTGCGCGCGGTAGGCGGGCTGGGCATCGTGCTGGCGCACGAAGTGGCCAATGTCGGTGCCCAGCGGCACGGCTACGGTTTGGCCTTTCAGGCTGGCAATCAAGGTGGTGCCCGGCGCCGCGCCCACGTACACCGTGGTTTCGACATAGGGGCGCGTGAGGCCTACTTCTGTTTTCCAGGGCGACTCGTCGGTGGTGCCCGCAATTAGCAGGTCCAGCTCGTGCGCTTTTAGCGCCTCAAACAGGTGCTGCTCGGTGCCGCCTACCCACTCAATGCGGGCGCCCAGGCGTTGGGCCAGGCTGCGCACCAGCGCCGGCTCGATGCCCTGCGGCTCCTGCAGCCCGGGCACCACCCACGGCTCGGCGCGGGTGTAGCCCACCCGTAGCGTGCCGTGCTGCACCCGCTTGAGTGTATCGTTGGGGTCCTTGGGATAGTGGCTGTTGCCCGCCAGCAGGCCGAGCAGGCCACCTACTAACGCCAGCAAAAAGCTGCTGCTGATAAGCACGAGTTTCATAAACAAATACTTTGCTAAGTGCTAGCCGCTGCAAGCCCTGAGCTGAAGGTTGGCGAGAGGGTAGGGCTGCCACCAGCCTTGCCAGCCTCCAAAAGCCTGCGCAGCGAGCCGACACACTACTGAGCTAAACTGCTTTGCTGGCGCAAGGTGCCAGCGGCGGCTTGGCACCTTGCCAGGGCAGGCCATCCGGTCATCTTGCTCAAGTGAGACATCCGGCTGGCCGCTGGCCGGCTCCCTACCCCTCACCTGCTGGGCACCCCGAGCTTGGTGTACTCACTTGGTATAGTACGGGTTATGGTGGGGCTTATACCACCGCCTGCGGCACCGACATCGCGCCGAAGCCCCAAGCGCCGAACCGCTGCTAGTACCCAGGCATTCAAAGAGGTGCAGCCAGCGCCCGCGCCCAGATACGTATAAATACGGAGTAAGCTGGGCAAGTGCCTTGTTCTAAAATCCGTATTTATAATTCCCTCCTGCACCGAAATAAGCCGTTATAAGTAGAAATTATCCAGTTCCTTCTTCCTTTATGAATCCCACCCCATCCTTGGCCGAGCCACCTATCTTGCTGCCCCCTGTGGTGCCCGCCTTCTGGCTGCGCCGCTCCTACGAAGCGCCCACCTACTATCAGCTGTCGCTCCGCGATGCGCAGGGCGGCGTAGCTCACTGGGTTATTCCGCTACCTATCAAGCAGCTGGCCAAGCGCCCGGTGCTGCTGTGGCTGCTGCCCAACTCGCCCAATGTCGAAACGCTAGCGTGCGTCGAGTCGGGCGCCATGCAGCTGGCTCCGGCTCGCCCCGGCGCGGCTACCACCTTGGCGGCCGAGCTGGCGCAAGGCGTGCTGCGCCTCAACTTCAGCGGTGAGCTGCTGCGGGGCTATTATCGTTTACACTGCCTGCCTGCCGGCGACGGCCAGCTCTGGCAGCTAACCCCCATCGGCCACGTATGAGCAAGTACGCTATTGTAGTGCACGGCGGCGCCGTGACCATGAAACCCGGCCAACTGACCCCGGAAGAAGCTGACAAGCAGCGCGAAGGCCTGCGCCAGGCCCTGCACGCCGGCTGGCAGATTTTGCACCACGGCGGCACGGCCCTCGACGCCGTGGAGGCCACCGTGCGCAGCCTCGAAGACAACGAGCACTTCAACGCCGGGCGGGGCAGCGGCCTCACCCAGCAGGGCGAAGTCGAGATGGACGCTGCCATCATGGATGGCCGCACCCTGCAGGCGGGCGCCGTCACGGGCATCAAGTACGTGCAAAACCCCGTGAGCGCGGCCCGCGCCGTAATGGAGCGCAGCCCCCACGCCTTCCTGGCCGGCGATGGCGCCGTGGAGCTGGCCCTCGAATGCCACCTGCCCTTGATGCCGCCCAGCTACTTCCAAACTCCGAAAACGCGCCAGCAATGGCTCGAAATTGTGCAGCAGGAAACGGAGGAGTTCGTTGGCCACGACACGGTTGGCGCCGTGGCCCTCGACCAGGCCGGCAACGTGGCCGTGGCCACCAGCACTGGCGGCATTGAGGGCCAGCGCAAAGGCCGCGTCGGCGACAGCCCGGTGCTGGGCGGCGGCACCTACGCCAGCAACGAAGCCTGCGCCGTGTCGTGCACCGGCGATGGCGAAGTGATTTTGCGCGGGGCGCTGGCCCACGAGGTCTACGC
>CALMOO010000040.1:0-1799 GCA_937871705.1 uncultured Hymenobacter sp. | reverse complement strand
GTCCTGGTCAAGTACAAGGGCCTACCCCTGGCCGAAGCCTGCCAGGCCGCCGTGAGCCTGCGCGATGAGGACCTGAAAGGTGACAAAGGCATCATTGCCATCGACCCGCAGGGCAACATTGCGTTAGAGTTCAATACCAACGTGATGCGGCGCGCCTATCGCGTGGGCGAAGACGAGCCCTTCGTGGCCATCTACCGCGACGAGTAAGCGGCTGCATTCTCGAATACAGGTTATCCGAAGGTTAAAATCCGTATTTGTAGCGCCTTTGCCGCGGAAAGCCAGCCGTAAAAAGAGCCGAGTCTATCGTTGCTGGCACTTTTAAGTGTAGCGATGGGCTGGGAAACGCTTGGCGGGCAACCGCACTTTATGCCGTCCCAATCTGCCACCACAGGCGCTCCCTTGGGCCCAGCCCTTGGGGGCGTCTGTGCGGTCGGTAGTTGGGAAATACCCGGCTGGCACCGACCAGTGGCGCTTCTATTTTCAAACTTATATGCCTACTAGTTCTTCAATTCCAAAAGGCCGCCTCTTAGCCATCGGTGGCCACGAGCAACGCCAGCAACCGGGCGAACAAGGCTCCTCGGTTGATAAATCGGCTGATTTTATTTTGCAGCGCTTCGTGGATGAGCTGCAGGGCCAGCGCCGCATAGTTGTAATTCCGACCGCTTCGGAAGAGCCCGATGAGGCCGCCCAAGACTACCTCGACGTGTTTGCCGAGCTCGGCGTCGAGCACGTTGAAGTGCTTAATATTCAGAGCCGAGAGCAGGCCAACAGCCCCGAAGTGCTAGATGTCATCAACCGGGCCGACGGCGTGATGCTCACGGGCGGCGACCAGCTGCGGCTCACGGCGCTACTGGGCGGCACGCAGCTGCTCGCCCGCCTCGAAGAGCGCTACTTGAAGGAGCCCATCATCATTGCCGGCACCAGCGCCGGGGCGGCGGCCATGAGCACGCCCATGATTTACCAGGGCCGCAACGACGCTGGGTTTTTGAAAGACGAGATTCACATCACCACCGGCTTGCAGCTGCTGCGCGATGTGGCCATCGACACACACTTCATCAAGCGCGGCCGCATCGTGCGCATGGCCCAGATTATTGCTACCAACCCCGGCTGCATCGGCCTGGGCCTGGAGGAAGATACGGCCGTGTTCATCACCAAAGGCCGCGAAATGGAGGTGCTCGGCAACGGCATCGTGGTGCTGCTCGACGGCCACGAGTGCACCGGCAATACCATCTACGAGGTGCAGCCAGGCGAGGTATTCTCCGTTCGCGACCTACGCTTGCACCTACTGGCTAAGGGCCAGACTTTTACGCTGCCCGGCTTTTACCCGAGTATTCGCCACGAATAGCACGGCTCTGAGCCGGGTTTTAGTGGCATTGCCGCCTCGTTGCGCCTCCTCCTTACCCCCTTCTGCGCAAAGAGGGGGGTAGGGAGGAGGCGCAACGTCCGCGCATATGCCAACCAAGTTTTACTATTAATTCAGCTGCCGGCTAAAAGCTGCCCGCTGAGCATGCCATGTCCAGAACCATTATTGTTTCTAACCGACTGCCTACCAAGGTGCAACGCGAAGCCGACGGCCTGCGCTTTCAGCCCAGCGAGGGCGGGCTGGCCACGGGCCTGGGCTCCATCTACCGGGCCGATGGCAACGTGTGGGTGGGCTGGCCGGGCTTGTTCGTGGACGACCCCGCCGAGCAGGCGCACGTGACCGAGCAGCTGCGCGGCGACAGCATGGCCCCCGTGTTTTTGACGGAAGATGAAATCCGGGACTTCTACGAGGGCTTCAGCAACGGCACGCTCTGGCC
>CALMOO010000039.1 GCA_937871705.1 uncultured Hymenobacter sp. | reverse complement strand
GTATAAAGTAGACAACCCCGACGAAGCCTACCGCGCCTACGACGAAACTGGCCAGCTCGTGATGCTCTACCAAGAGGCGGTGGATTTTACCGATTATTTCCGGTGCTACTGCCTTGGCGGCAAGGATGTGCTCATTATGCCCTACGAGCCGCGCAACGCACCGCACCAGCGCTACCAAACCGAGATGAAAACCCAGGGCGAAGCCGGCGAACAGCTGCTCGCTACCATCAAGGACTACGTACTGCGTTTGTGCCAAGGACTTGGCTATGACTTCAATACGGTAGAATTTGCAGTGCGCGATGGTATTCCGATTGCCATTGATTTCGGCAACCCGGCGCCAGATGCGGATATTAACTCGGTAGGCCCCGAGAACTTTGAGTGGGTAGTAGAACACGCTGCCAACCTGGCCATCGAGCGGGCGCAGGCCCAAAAGCCCGGCCGCGACAACCTGACCTGGGGCACCTTCGTGCAGAAGTCGGCCAGCCACGCTACCCCAGTTGCCAAAGCCAGCCATGCGCCAGCCGAAGTAGGCGAGCCCGTGCACGAAACCAACGACTTGGGCTCTAATCCACCCAAGCCAACTAAAAAGACCGCCGCACCCAAGAAGTCGGCCGCGCCGCAGCCCGTAGCTCCGGAAGGTGAGGTTCCTAAGTCTGCGCCCAAAGCCAAGGCACCCAAGACAGGCGCTGAAGCGGCAGCAAAACCTAAAAAAGCGGCACCTAAATCTCAGTCTTAGTTCAGCTTTTTTCGTATTTAATTAGCAAGAACAGAGGGCTGCCATCCTAGGCGTTGGCAGCCCTCTTTCGCGATTTTATTTCGCCGACTGGCACCAAGGGGCCCTACCCCCTCCTCATTCTTTAAGTTAACTGCTTATGCCCCGGCCCGTTTTCACCCTCGGAATAGAAGAGGAATTCCAGACCATCGACCCGATTACGCGCGACTTGCGCTCGCACATGTCCAAGATTGTGGAGGACGGCAAAATTACCCTGCACGAGCAGGTGAAGGCCGAAATGCACGAATCGGTGGTAGAAGTCGGCACCAATATTTGCCGCAATATCGATGAGGCCCGCACCGAGGTAATTCATTTGCGCCAGCAGGTGATTGGGCTGGCCGACCGGGTAGGGCTAAAAATCGCGGCGGCTGGCACGCACCCGTTTTCGCGCTGGCAAGACCAGCCCATTACGCCCGATGCGCGCTACGATAAAATTGTGGAGGAACTGCAAGAGGCGGCCCGTTCTAACCTGGTTTTCGGCATGCACGTCCACATCGGCATTGAGAACCGTGATTTGGGCGTGTACATGATGAACGCGCTGCGGTATTTCCTACCCCACCTGTTTGCGCTCAGCACCAACTCGCCGTTTTGGGAAGGCCGCGAAACTGGCTACAAGTCCTTCAGGACCAAGGTATTCGAGCGGTTTCC
>CALMOO010000038.1 GCA_937871705.1 uncultured Hymenobacter sp. | reverse complement strand
CCCTCGATGCCCGCGAAAAGCCTACCCCCTCTGCCTACGACTATTGCAGCGCGGCCACGCTGGCCTACATTGTGCAGCTGGCTTTGCTGTACTGGTGCACGGCCCTACTCAAAACCGGTCCCGAGTGGCGCCACGACGGCACGGCGCTTTACTACGCCCTCAGCCTCGACCAGCTGCTGCTGCCCGGCGGGCGCTTGCTCTATGCGCACCCCGACCTGATGCGCTTTCTCACGCACGCCACCTGGTATACCGAGCTGCTGCTGCCGGTGGCCTTGTTTATTCCGGTGGGGGTAGCGTGGTGGCGGCTGCTCGTGATTGGGGTGCTATTTATGTTTCACCTGGGCATCAGCCTCACGCTGTTTGTGGGCATTTTCTTTCTTATTAACATGATATCGGTGCTAGGGCTGCTGCCACCGATGGCGCTCGACTGGCTGAGTCCGCGCTTGGCCCCGCACACCGCGCGCGCCCAGCGCTGGCACGCCCGCCTACCCCCCTGGCAGTTGCCCTGGCAGGTGCGCATCGAGCGCACCCGCCCCGCGCCGCCCGGCCGCATCGAGCTCTGGCGCTCATTGCGCGAGGCGGTGGTATTTGCCTGCCTTTTCTACGTGTGCTGGTGGAACCTCGCCGATTTAACTCCCCAGCCCACCCGCTGGATGTCGGACTCGACGCGCTGGTTTGGCTACCTCTTCCGCACCGACCAGCACTGGAGCATGTTTGCCCCGTCGGTGTTTAAAGACGATGGCTGGTACATTCTGGAAGGCACCACCACTACCGGCAACGTAATCGACCTGAACCGCGGCGGCGCCCCGGTCACGTACGCCAAGCCGGCGTCCGTGGTGTCGCTGTTTAAGAACGACCGCTGGCGCAAATATTCAGAAAATTACCTTTTTATCAGCAACACCTGGATGCGGCCTTATTACTGCAACTACCTGCTGCGCATCTGGGGCGAGAATTCGGCCCACCCGCCGTTGCGCCACTTGGCGGTAGTGTATATGATGGAGGTGTCGCAGCCCGACTACCGCGTGCCCCCCGCCACCCGCCATATTCTTTGCGATTGTGACCCACCGGCCCCCGTTATACCCCAATCTAGGTAGAAGCCGCTGCTAAACAGGACCAAATTAGGTATTTTACCCAGTGGTTTGAGGTAAATAAGGGCTGGTATTTTACGTATAAGGGAGACAATCACTTCTTTATAGTTCACTCCCCCCTCATCTCCCTCTATGAAACGCAATTGGATTTCTGCTCTCTTGGGCGTGGCCATGTGCTCTTCGCTCGCGCTTTTTAGCGCCTGCAAAGACGATAATAGCAACACCCCAACGCCTACTACTACCGGCTCTACCACGGGTACTACTAGTACTACGGGTACCACTGCTGGCACTACAGGTACTACTAGCACGACCGGCACTACAGCAAGTACCACCGGAACAACGGCCGGTACTACAACAGGCACAACTACAGGAACGACAGCAGGGACTACCACTGGCACAACGGCCGGTACGACCACTGGTACGACGGCTGGCACAACGACCGGAACGACGGCTGGTACGACGGCTGGCACAACGACCGGAACGACGGCTGGCACAACTACCGGAACGACGGCTGGTACGACCACTGGCACCACGGCCGGCACTACTACGGGTGGTACTACTGACGGTACGACTACAGGCACAACAGCAGGTACTACTACCGGTACTAGCACAACGACCGGCACGACAGCCGGTACTACAACAGGCACCACTGGTTCGACCACTGGCACCACAGCCGGCACTACTACGGGTGGTACCACGGCTGGTACGACTACAGGTGGCACGACCACAGGTACTACGGGCGGCACGACTGCTGGCACCACCACAGGCGGCACCACGGCTGGCACTACCACAGGTGGTACTACCGCTGGCACGACCACCGGCGGTACCACTGGTGGTACGACGGGCGGCACTACCTAAGCGTAAGCTAGCCGTTATACACAAGAGAGCCGCATTCCGTAAGGGGTGCGGCTCTCTTGTGTATAACGGCTAGCCCTACCCCCCTTCGGGCCATCAGGTGTCGATAGCGTTCAGTTCGAGCGAAGTAGGTAGTTGCTTACGGCCCGGCACCCAGGGTTACCGACAAGATTGAGCCTAAGCGAGTAGTCCGTGGCCAGCAGCGAGATTGTACGTATAAATTCATGACAGGTAAGTAAATACGTATATTCAATTACGTAGTATACCATTCAAAAACCGTAGAAAATCTGTGGGCTAGTGGGTGAGGGCTGAGCGTATAGCAAGTAGCCGCAAGCTACCGGTATTGTAGCCTTAATCACTTTCCCTACCCCCTCTTTTTATGTTCTATCACGATAAGCGAACCCAGTACAAAGTGCGGGTCGACAAGCCTAATCCCGCCATGGCTAAATTGCTGCAGCAAGCGCTGGGTGGCATCGAAGGCGAAATTCGGGTCTGTTTGCAATACCTGTTTCAGGCCTGGAACTCGCGCGGGCCAGCTAAGTACCGCGATATGCTGCTCGACGTGGGCACGGAGGAAATCTCGCACATCGAAATGCTAGCCACCGCTATTGCCCTCAACCTGGACGGCGCTCCCCTGAGCCTGCAGGAAGAAGCAGTTGGTCAGAATGGATTAGTAGGTGCCATTATGGGCGGCATGAACCCGCGCCACTGTCTCTCGGGCGGCCTCGGGGCGCTGTGCGCCGACGCGGAAGGCGTGCCCTTCAACGGCTCCTGGATTGTGAGCAGCGGCAACATCCTGGCCGATATGTACACCAACGTGGCCGCCGAAAGCACGGGCCGCACCCTGGTGAGCCGCATCTGGACGCTGAGCGACGACCCCGGCCTCAAAGACATGCTGGCCTTCAGCCTGGCCCGCGATACCATGCACCAAGACCAGTGGCTGGCCGTGATTGAGGAGCTCGGGGGCGCCAAGTCGCTGCCTATCCCTAATTCCTTCCCGCAGAGCCAGGAAAAAACGGACTTCAGCTATTCCTTCATCACCACCAACCTCGAAGGCGATGGCACGCCCGAAGGCCGCTGGACCAGCGGGCCGAGCATTGATGGCAAAGGCGAGTTCCGGGTATTGAAAGCCGAGCCCTACGGCGACGAGCCCAAGCTGGCGCCGCCCGTGCCCGAAGGCCACGCCCAGCGCGAGCAAATGACCATAACCGACTCGCTCATCGGCAATATCAAAGACACGCTGAGCTAAGCCGCTCGGCCGCCTACCCCCACTAAAAAGGTCCTGACCAGTTGGCCAGGACCTTTTAATTTTCAATGGGTTGAAATGTTTTCTGAGAGCTATCAGCTCAGGGCTTTCTCATCGACCGAGTTGATAGCCAGCTGGTTCAGGGCTTCGTCAGTGTTCTTTTCTTCAGCCAGTGACTCGGCCAGCAGCTCGGCTTCGGGCGTGAAACCCAAGCGCTTGGCAAAATGCACAGCCGTGCCATACTGGGCTATCTCGTAGTGCTCGACGCCCTGGGCGGCGCTGATGATGGCAGCATCCATCACCTCGTCGGAGGCGCGCAGGGCCATCAGCTGCTCGCCTTCGGCAATGAGGCCGGCCATGGCTTTGCAGGCGGGGCCGTCGAGGTTCATGTCGAGGCTTTTGGCCACCTGCTTGAGGCGCTCTACCTGGTTGTTGGTTTCTTCGAGGTGCTTTTCGATGCCCATGCGCAGGCGCGGGTCGGTGGCTTTGGCAGCCATTTTAGGCAGGGCCTTCATGAGTTGGTTTTCGGCGCTGTAGAGGCCTTGCAGCTTCACTTCCAGCAGGTCTTCGAGGGTTTCAAGCTTGTCAAACATAGCAAAAGACAGGAAATTAGACAGAGGTAAAAAAAGTAGAAAAGCCTACTTTTTAAAGGAATAGGTATACGGGATTTTCGGGCCAATGGCTAGCCTTTGGCACCGCGCCGGCCTGGCTGCTCAGCTAAGCCGGCGTGTCGAAGCGCAGTTGCTTGGGGCGCCGGTGTTAAGGGTCGGCATAGCTGGTGCTGAGTACTCAACTAGGGTGCCGCCCCGGCATCCGGCCGGGTGCATAGCCGGCTTAGGAAAGCCTCAAACCCTGATTTTTGGGGTGTAAATGCGGAATTTCAGGCTCCGTATTTCGCGCAGAAATTGGGTGGCAACTGCCTTCGGTCGGGTTGAAATAAGCTTACCCTGAAGGTGTTGTGCGCATGAAGCAGTAGCTTGGCCCTAGGTAGTAGACCGCGCCTGCTAGCTCAACACGGCCACTGCCCGAGCGTATGCACTAGCAGCTTCGCCGACTAGTTAGCCTGGCCCGTCACTCTCACTTTCCCACTCTCTCCTATTCAGCTATGGCAAACAAACTGGTATCGCTCGACGACCTGTTCGAGAAAGAATTAAAAGACCTGTACAGCGCCGAAACCCAACTGGTAAAAGCCCTACCCCTCATGGCCCAGAAAGCGCAGGATAAGCGCCTGCGCGAAGGCATCGAGAAGCACCTGACCGAAACCGAGGACCAGGTAGCCCGCCTCGAAAGAATAGGCCAAGACCTGGACGTGAGTCTAAGTGGCCACACTTGCAAGGCCATGCAAGGCCTTATCGCCGAAGGCCAGGAGACGATGACTGAAGACGCCAGCCCCGAGGTAATGGACGCCGCCCTCATTGCGGCCCAGCAGCGCATCGAGCACTACGAAATTTCGGGCTACGGCACTGCCGCCAATTTTGCCGAGCGCCTGGGCCACACCGAAGCGGCCAAGCTGCTGCAAGAAACGCTCCGCCAGGAGCAGCATGCCGATACCATGCTCAACGATTTGGCTAAGAGCTACATCAACGAGAAAGCCATCTAAGCTTTAAGTACTGAAGTACCTCCTTTGTTCTTGCGAGCTAGCGGAGCAATCGTACTAGAACGAGTCGTTCGGGTGTCGTTCCAACGCGATTGCTTAGCCGGCTCGCAACGACAGCCGAGCTTAATTTTTACTTGGAAAATGCCCGCTCGTCGCGGGCATTTTTTATACAAGCTACCAGCCGCACCAGCGGCTGTGACAGAAGCAGTTATAAGTTTTTTATCAATGAAATCCGGTTCCACCAATTCTACTATCGATACTGCCCTAGTAAAGCGCCGCCTAGCCTCGCTGCGCCACCTCGATTTGCGCCAGCACTCCATCGAAGACCTCACTGCGCGGGTGCGCGAGCTGCTGGAAGGCCAGCCGCTACGCTGCCTGGAGTTTGCGCCGGGCCTGCTGCTGTACCGCGGCATTCCGTGCGAGGCGCTCCCCGAGCGGCTGGCCGACGTATCCTACCCCCCCGCCGAGCTAGTGCACCACGACCAGCGCGCTAACCGAGCCGGCGTGCCCATGTTTTATTGCAGCGCCACGTGGCACCCGCCGTTTTTTGAGGCGGGCGTGCAGCCCGGCGACGGCATCGTTATCAGCCGCTGGCAAACCCTGGCGCCGCTACGCATTCTGAGCTTTGGCTACGCCGATACCTGCGCCGACGACCCAAACAGCGACCGCGAAACGGCCCTGCGCCGCGCCCTCGCCACCCTGCCTACCCCCACCCGTGAGGTGGCCGAGTTCCTGACCAACACCTTCACCAAAACGGTGCACGATGACAACCAGCACCACTACCGCCTCTCCATTGCGGTGGCCGAAGCGTGCCAGCTGGGTCAGGCCTTCGATGGCCTACTCTACCCCTCGGCAGCTATGCCTTCGCCGGCCCACAACCTGGCCTTGCACCCCAGCTGCCTCGACAGCGGCAAGCTGGCGCTGCACTACGTGGAGCACCTGCGCGTGAACCACGTGATGACCGAAACCATTGATGTGCGCTCGCTCGACATTGCGCGCGGCACCGACGCCGATGGGAAGCTGCAGTGGCTAGGCCAGCCCGGCAACTGGGTGATGCGCGAGAAAAGTACCGCCACCGATTGCCGGCTGGAGGGCGGGGAGTGGCGGTGCTAGGGT
>CALMOO010000037.1 GCA_937871705.1 uncultured Hymenobacter sp. | reverse complement strand
CAGCCGGCCCGGGTCCAGCAGCAGCACGCGCTGGGCCGGCCGGGCCTGGTGCAGGCGCTGGAGCAGGCCCGGCAGCGCCCGCCCGGGCAGGCCCCCATCCAGAATGAGCACCTGAAAGGGCTGCTGCTGCACCAGCTCCACGAGTTGGGTAGTGTCGGCAGTGAGGGTGAGGGGCAGCGTGGGCCACTGCTCGCGCAGCAGTGCCACGAGGCCGGTGCGGTACAGCGTAGGCTCGGCGGCCACCAGTACGGCAGGATAAAAGAATGTCATAGCTCGGGGTAGCTACTGGCAAATTCTGACCACTAAGCTGGCTATTAGCAGATTAGATAGTAGCAGAATCAACCAGTAAGAGATAGGTGTACAGATACGAAAAGTACACCCGCAGCTACCCGTAGTAAATACCTGCTACTAGGTATATTCAATAAAGTATATTATTAAAAGAAGTAAGCTCTGCCTCCAGTAGGAAAGACAGAGCTTACTAAATATTGAGTAGTAGCGAGTAGTGGCGAGCTATAACAGCAGCGGCAACTCGCCGGCACTGGCTTGCAGGCGGGTGCCGGGCGGCAGTGGCCCGCCGGGGTCAAAGTCGAGCAGCAGCGCGCGGCGTGGCGGCTGGCCATCGTGGGCCAGCTCTTCTACTGTGCCCGTGGCGGTAGCGGGGGGTAGGCCTGCGGGCAGCAGCTCGCAGGCCAGGGCCGTATGCAGGGGGTAGTCGGCCAGCCAGGCCGGCGCGGGCTGGGCTGGTAGCACCAGCAAGCCCAGCCCCGGCACCCGAAAGCTGGTTTCTACCACAAATACCTCGCTCAGGTCGGCCATGAGGCGGGCGGCGGGTTGCAGAACAAGGGGGGTTAGTTGGGCTGGTCTTTGCCAACCTCCTTGATAAAGCCTTTGCGCTTGCCGTGCTTCTTGAAACGGGTGCCCTCCAGCATTTGCAGCTCAATGGCCATGGGCGTGCAGCTGCTTATCAGAAACTCCTGGGGCGCGAAGCCCGCCGAGCTCACTTGCAGGCGCGGGGCCTGTGTGGGCACCTGCGGCAGGTCGAAGGTGAAGTAGCCTTCGTCGTTGGTGGTGCGGGCCACGTAGGTGCCTTTTACCAAAATGGTGGCCCCTACCAGCGGGGTGCCCTCCGAAGACTGCACGCGACCGCTAAATGTGCGGCACGAGAGCTGCACCGGCGCATTACTAGTGGCTGCTGCATTGGTGGTAGATGCGGGTGGGGTGGTTTGGGCCGCGGCGGGTAGTGCCTGAGCCAGGCCCCAAATGGCAGCGGATAGGAGAAGCGAGTAGTTCATCAGTCAATAATAGGAAGTAAATAGGCGGTGTCAACCTGGCTGAGCAAGCAAAATCAGGACAGCTAAGGCGCATTCTAAAGACTTTATACAAGTACTTTGCCAAGAAACTAGTAGGCGTGCACCTTCCCTTGGTGGCGTACGTAGCACGGGGCACCCAGTTGGCCCTTTACGTTATTATATGACAACTCTTTTCCCTTCGTGTGCCCATCGCATTTGGTTATTTTTTATTCTGGCTCTGAGCACGGCACCCACCGTGCTGCGCGCCCAGACCGACTCCGCCCTGCGCTGCCTGCAAGTGCCCCTCGGCGGCGCCGCGCGCACGCAGGCCGCTACCCTCATCGTCGAAGCCCAAGTGCTTGACGCTGTGGGCACCTGGGATGCCGGCCACCACCGCATCTACACGCGCCAGCGGCTGCGCGTGTTTCAGGTGCTGAAGGGCACCTTGCCCGCCGACACCGCGGCCCTCACGCTGCTCGTGGAGGGCGGCCAAGTGGGCTTGGCCCGCCAGGAGCTGACCAACACGCTGCGCCCGCTGGCGGTGGGGCAGCAAGGCGTGTTCTTTCTGGTGCCGGCCCCGTGGGCAGGGGTAGGGGCGCCGGGGGCGTATGCCGCCTACGGCTCAGCGCAGGGCGTAATTGCCTACGACCAAGCCACAGGCACGGCCGCCGACCCATTTAAGACCTACGCGTCGTGGCCGGCGGCCGTGGCCGAAGCCGCCAGCGGCCAAGTGCCGCGCCGGCTGTTGCCTAATCCGCAGGTGGCGGCCGTGCTGGCTGCAAAGCGTCGGAAGGGTTCGGGTCCGCTGGGTACCACAGCGACGGTGCTCAGTCTCAGTCCGTTGCAGCTGACGGCGGGGGTAGGGGCCGTGCTTACCATCCGGGGCAGTGGATTTGGGGCCAGCCAGGGCACAGGCAATGTGCAGTTTAAGAATGCCGACGATGGCGGCGGCACCACCGACCAGGCCCGCCCCGCCGACTACCTCAGCTGGACCGATACCCAGATTCAGGTGCGGGTGCCATCGCTGGGCCTGAACAACCACCCCGCTGGCTCGGGCACGGTGCGCGTGGTAGCCGCCGATGGCACCATCGCCGACAGCGCCGTGCCGCTCACCATCGTGTACGCGGTGGCCAATGTGGGCAACACCACTGGCAACCTCGTCGATGAGCCCAACCACGTGGCTACTAATTCTACTGGCGGCCTCACGTTTCATTTTGGGACCAATTTTCAGAATTCGGCGGCAGCGGCGCCCTGGCAGCGCGCCCTGGCTCAGTGGCGCTGCAGCACGGGCATCAACTGGGAGCTGGGCTCGGCGGCCGCTTCTAACGCCATTGCCAACGATAACCAGAACGTCATTGCCTTCGACGCAGGCACCGACTTGCCCGCCAACATTCTGGGCCGCACCACCACTTACTACCAGGGCTGCTACGACCTGCGCGGCAACGTTGTGTTTTACGCCAACGAGATTGACCAGGAATTTGCCAGCCCCAGCACCATCCAGTTTCAGTATGGCCCGGCGCTGGCAGTGGGCACGCA
>CALMOO010000036.1 GCA_937871705.1 uncultured Hymenobacter sp. | reverse complement strand
TCGCAATAGTGGCCGATTCCTGAATCTGCAGGATGCGGTCGGAGAAGTAAGCGGTTGGGTCGGCCACCGCGTGGGTAGGCAAGGCACTCGAAGACATAAGCTAAACCAGATACGTTATAAAAAAGGAGCGAATAGCAAAAGTATTGGCCCGCGCGTGGTTACGGATGGGCTGACATCGTTTTTACCCGCATTTTTCCAATTTTCTTCAATCTGGATGGCCATCTCGCACGATGCAACGGATGCCAGAACTCCTACTTAAGGTGTATGGGCAGCAGAGTAGTTAGCTTTTGCAGCATGCGCCGTCATGAACCAAGCGAACACGAATGGAAAAGCATAAAGAGCTAGCTACGCGTTTAGTAGTAGCTTGCCGAGGTAACTACTGAGCTGCTTGCTAGCTAGGCGTTGCTGCTTCTTTGTATAAGCCGATTGCGCCTGATAGTCTTGCTAACAGCAGCTAGCGTACAGATTCAACCGCCTCCGAAGACGCTCATTTTCCTGTCAGTTAGCTAAAGCATAAGTAAATGATTAGTAGAACAGTAGCGATACTTATTCTTACTGGTATGCTCTGGCTGCCACTGCCAAGCTGGGCCCAGCAGCGCGTTATCGAGGTCAACATGAAGGCCGTAAAAGGCAAACTTAGCCCGACCTTTAATGCCTGCATCGGGGCAGGCCGGGCCAACGAGGGCTTGCGTGCCGACTGGCAGCAGCAACTGGCAGAAGTCAAGCGCGATGCTGGGTTTCGCTACATTCGCATGCATGGTTTACTGACCGATGACATGGGGCTATACCGCGTAGATGCCCGGGGCAATGAGCACTACAACTTTCAATATATCGATGCGCTCTACGATTACTTGCTCAGCATCCACGTTAAGCCCTTCGTTGAATTAGGCTTCATGCCTTCGGCCATGGCGAGCGGCGAGAAGACTATTTTTTGGTGGCGTGGCAACGTGACGCCCCCACGCAGCTACGAGCAGTGGGGAAAGCTGATTAAAGTGCTGACCGAACATTTTACCGCCCGCTATGGGGCAGCGGAGGTAAGTAGCTGGTACTTTGAAGTCTGGAACGAGCCCAACCTGGAGGGCTTCTGGAGCGGCTCGCAGGCCGATTATTTTAAGCTTTACCGCTATGCTGCCACCGCGATTAAGAGCGTAGACGCGCGGTATAAGGTAGGCGGCCCAGCCACTGCCGGGGCCGCGTGGCTGCCCGAAACGATTGCCTTCTGCGCTCAGAACCAGGTGCCGCTGGACTTTGTCAGCACACATACCTACGGGGTTAGCCAGGGCTTCCTCGATGAGTTTGGTACTACGGGCACCGTGCTCAGCAAAGATGCGCAAGCCATCAGTGGCGATGTGCAGAAAAGCCGGGCGCAAATTCAGCAATCTGCCCTGCCGAAGCTTGAATTGCACTATACCGAATGGAGTTCTTCCTACACGCTGGCTGACCCAACCCACGATAGCTACCACCAGGCGGCTTACATCTTGCAAAAGCTAAAGCAGGTAGGTAGCACCGCGCAATCAATGTCGTATTGGGTTTTTTCGGACATTTTTGAGGAAGCGGGGCCGCGCTTCGAAGCGTTTCACGGCGGCTTTGGACTGATGAATACCCAAGGAATCAAAAAGCCAGCCTATTTCGCTTACCAATTTCTGAATGAACTGTCTGCCACAGAACTCCAGCATGGCGATGGGCAATCGATGGCCACGACAGACGACAAAGGCAACCTGCGGCTGCTGCTCTGGGATTATACCCGGACGCTCCCGGACGGCATCAATAACCAACAATACTTCACCAAGGACCTTCCCGCCAAAAGCAAGGGGGAAGTACTGGTTCAGGTAAACGGCTTGCGCACAGGTACCTATTTCTTGAACATATCGCAGGTCGGCTATAAGCGCAACGATGCTTACACGTCCTACATTGAGATGGGGGCACCTAGCCAACTGAGCAAGGAGCAAGTGACCTTGCTCAAATCGCTGGCTACGGGTAAGCCGCAAGAGAAACGGCAAGTTCGCGTGAACGCCGATGGACGGCTACGCGTGACGTTGCCGTTGCGAGAGAACGACGTGTATTTGCTTAAACTACAGACTGCCTTATAAGGGCAGGTATTTGGCTTGCACAGCCAAACAATAACTGTATTGCAGCTAGTTAACTGTTGATAGAAGCCAATCGTCTTATACAATTGGCCTCTTCGCCGTGCACAGGTGGACAGTTTTTTCGTGATTTTGCTCTTTCTTAGATTTCTTATGAAAATAAAAGGAGCTTTCGCTGCACTTCTCTTTTTTTATGCCTGTGCTGCTGGCTTGGCGCAGCCCGCGAAACTATCCTTCGAGGCAATTACCACCGCGCAGGGATTATCCAATAATAGCGTCACGGCCATCCGGCAAGACAGCGCGGGGTTTATGTGGTTTGGGACGGCGGCGGGCTTAACCAAATACGATGGCTACAACTTCACCGTGTTCCGGGCAAATCCCCAAAAAACGCCCAATTCGCTGCACAACGACATTGTTTGGGGTATTCAGGAAGGCCAGAAAGGGCAGCTTTGGATTTCGACGCTCGGCGACGGCCTGTACCAGCTAAACAAGCAGACGCAGCAGCTCACGGCCCACCAGCTCAGCACGCAGCCCGGCCGGCAGTACATGAATATCTTTTACTCCATCTACCAGGAGTCGCAACAGGTATTATGGGTAGGCTCGCAACTCGGGGTGGTGCGGTTCGACACGGAAAGCAAGCGTATGCACCTCTACCCCCTCCCGGCACCGAATGAGGTTGTGTTTTGCATCACTCAAGACCGGGCCGGCCGCCTGTGGGTGGGCACCAAGATGGGGCTCTATAGCTTTGACCGCCAGATGGGTCGCTACTCGCTGGTGCGGCTCAACAACCAGCCGCTGGCTAATCAACCGCTGGTGTCGGCCCTGTATCTGGATGGCGCAGGGGTGCTGTGGGTGGGCACCAACGGGGAGGCCCTGTTTAAGCTGGGGGCGCAAGGCGCGGGGTTGTTTAAGGTCGATACGCACGATTCTTTGCTTCGCGCGGCAGCTTACCAGGCGGGTGGGCTTATCAAGAAAAATATTGCGCTCAACGGCATCGTCTCCTATTCGGGTGAGCTGTGGGTAGCTACCGACGAGGGCTTGCAGCGCATTGACCCAAGCACCAACCGCGTGCGCACCTACCGAGCCAATCAATTCAGCGCGAACACGCTATCGAGTAGCAATATCCTGTCGCTCTACCCCGACCGCGACGGTAACCTGTGGGTCGGCACCGACAATGGCGTTAACAAAGTGGTGAAAACAACCAAGCAATTTTTCGCCTACCAAGTGAAGCCCGCCATGCCCTCGGTCCGCATCATTGATAACACGGTGACTAGCATTTTGCAGGACCACACGGGGGGCATCTGGCTGGGTAATCACGTAAAAGGGCTGTACCGGTTCGACCCTCGCCAGGATAGCATCACGCACCAACTGGCGGCGCCCGACAACCTGCATGCCTTACTGAGCAACCACGTTTGGGCGATTTTTGAGGATAGCCGCAAGCGCTTGTGGGTCAGTACCCTGGAAGGCTTGCATCGGTTCGACGTCAGCACCGGGCGCGCCATTCGGTAC
>CALMOO010000035.1:1551-4314 GCA_937871705.1 uncultured Hymenobacter sp. | reverse complement strand
GTCAGCTCTGCGAGGGCTTGGCGGCTAGCATGGGCGCGGTGTGCGAGCTGGAAATCCGGCGCGGCTACCCCTGCCTCGACAACAACCCCGCCGTGACAGCACGCGTACGTGCTGCTGCCGAAACCTACCTGGGCGCCGAAAACGTGATTGAGCTGGACCAGTGGCTGGCGGCCGAAGACTTTGCTTATTTCTCGCAGGCGGCGCCGGCCTGCTTTTACCGCCTGGGCACGCGCGCGGCCGATGGCCGCTTTGCGGCCTCGGTGCACACGCCGACGTTCGACATCGATGAGCAAGCGCTGAGCATTGGCGCCGGGCTGATGGCCTGGCTCACCTTACAAGAGCTGAATGCGCAGCCAGCGTAAACAGTGAACAGATTTGAATTTTGACGCTTGACATGCTAGCTCTACGACACTGGGTACTACCCGCTCTACTGCTGAGTGCCCTCGGCGCCGCTGCCCAAACCACCCGGGTAGTGCAGCCTACCCTGCTCTGGCCCGAGCTGCAAGGCGAGCTGGTCTTCAAAAACGGCGACTACCTGCTGCTAGGTCTCAGCGGCTTGCGCAGTACTAGCGGTGATGCCTCTGACCGTCGGGTGGGCTTTGAGACGCGCCGCTTCCGGCTGGCCTACGAGCATTTCTGGAATACCAATTGGAGCTGGGGCGCCACAACTCGATTGGAATCCGGCACCTTGCACTTAGAGCTGAACAACGGCGCGGCCGATTATATGGTGCCCGAAATACTGCTACGCCACCGCTCGCTCATCTTCGGCGGCATCACCTTTGGCCAACGCCTGAGCCTGGAGCGCCAAATTCCAATCAATACAAACATTGTGGGCGGCTCGGGCCCTAGTGGGCAATATTGGGGCCGGCTGCGTGTCGATGCCGAGCGCTTATTTCCGCTGAGTGGTGATGCGACCACTGGCCTGGCGCTGCGCCCACGCCTGAGCTACGAGGCCAGCACCCACCTGCGTTTCCAAAAGAACGCCACTGATAATGAGGAGCGTACCGTTCAGTTCACCAGTTTGCGGGGGGAAGTAGGCGTGCGCTTATCACCCACCATCGACCTTACGCCGTGGTTTGCATACCAAACATCTTACCTGGAAACCTTGCCGCAATATGATAAAAACATGGTGCAGGTGCAAGGCGGCAAAGAGAATAATGTATACCCAACCCTGGGTTTAGACTTGCGTTTTACTCTGCTGCCCGCGGGTACAAAAGCCGACCGACAGCAGTTGCCAACTCAGCACTAGGATAGGATAGCGTCATAATGTCGCTTTGGTTGATTTTCATTAAATGCCTCTGCATGCAGCAGAGGCATTATTGTTTTCATATTCATTCAACTTGACAGCATGTGTTTCAAGTTTCAAGACTTTTTGTCTGATGAAACGCTTCGGCATAGATTTTATAGATAGTGAGTAGCGCCGCTGGTCGTAGCGGTTTTCCTTCTAACCAAACACATCTAAAATATCATGTCTGCTTTGTTGTATAATCCCCGGCCTACCCTCCGCCCTACCCGTGCTTTCGATTCGATGCTGAATGAGCTGCTGCGCAATGCGGAGCCCGCCACCCCACAGCCTTCGACTTCGTTTGTGCCAGCTGCCGACATCCTCGAAACGGCTAATGGTTTTGAGTTGCACTTGGCCCTGCCGGGCGTAGCCAAAGAGGCTGTGAACATCGACTTTCAAGACAATCAACTCGTGGTGACCGGTAGCCGCCCAGCACCAATTGCTGAAGGTGAAAACGCTCCCAAACTACGCCGTCTCGAAACCCGCTTCGGCGAGTTCCGTCGCAGCTTCCGCCTGCCCGAAACGGTGAGCGTAAAAAACATCACGGCCGAGCTGACCGATGGCATCCTGCGCGTGCAGCTGCCGCTCGATGCCGAAAAGGCAACCAAACAGCACATTGAAGTGCGCTAAGGCACTGGCTGCAATGGCGAAAGGCACCCGGTGAGGGTGCCTTTTTTGGTCCATAAATTGTATAATGCTTGTGTAAGAATGCAACCTTCGGGCACGAAACATTCTCCTAGTAGCGTTGTAGTTTAAAAGGAGAAAGCAGCCAATTGTACCTAGTATTTTTTAGCGGGTCTTGCCAGGTTTCGAGTACCTTTTGTTACTTCGCATTTCAACCTATTTACTTCATTTTTTCAACCAACCCCGATGCAAGCTAAAAACATGATGCTCGGCCTGATGACCTCCGCCATCTTGGGTGGGGGCGTGGCTGTAGGGGGGTATAAGCTGCTGGAAACCGAGCCGGGCAACGTGGCTCAGACGACCGTAGCTTCTGACCCCCAGGTTCGCTATACGTCGGCGATGCGCAGCAGCGCATATGCCGCACCCGAGGGACTAAACTTCGTGGCCGCCGCCGCTGCAACTACGCCGGCTGTGGTACACGTAATGACCGAATACAAAGCTGAGCCGGTGCAGCAGCGCCAGCGCATGCAAATGGACCCCTTTCTGCGCCAGTTCTTTGGCGACCAGTTTGATGGCCAGCTGCACGGCCAAGAGCCGCAGGGCGGGGGCGAAGGCTCCGGCTCGGGCGTGATTATCGCCGCTAACGGCTACATCGTCACCAACAACCACGTTATCGACAAGGCTTCCAAAATCACGGTGGTACTTGACGACAAGCGTAAGTTCGATGCCGAGCTGGTGGGCGCTGACCCTAATACCGACATCGCCGTGCTCAAGGTGAAGGCAGATAATTTGCCGTTTATCAAGTACGGCAACTCGGACGAGGTGAAGGTAGGCCAGTGGGTGCTCGCCGTGGG
>CALMOO010000035.1:0-1541 GCA_937871705.1 uncultured Hymenobacter sp. | reverse complement strand
GTTTCGGCCAAAGGCCGCAGCATTGGCATCCTGGCTCGCGACACGCAGGGCATGGGCATTGAGTCGTTCATTCAAACCGATGCCGTCGTGAACCCCGGTAACTCGGGTGGCGCGCTGGTGAACACCAACGGCGACCTTATTGGTATTAACGCCGCTATTTCGTCGCACACCGGTTCGTTTGAAGGTTATGCCTTTGCTGTGCCTAGCTCTATTGTGAGCAAGGTGGTTGATGACCTACTCAAGTACAAAGTAGTGCAGCGGGCAATGCTCGGTGTGCACATTCAGGAAGTAGATGCCCGTCTGGCTTCCGAGAAAAAGCTCAATACCTTGAACGGCGTGTACGTGCAGGGCTTGGGTGAGAAAAGTGCCGCCGCTGCTGCTGGTCTGAAAGTAGGTGACATCATCACCGATATCAACGGCATTGCTGTGAACACTTCAGCGCAGCTGCAAGAGCAGGTTTCGCGCTTCCGCCCCGGCGATAAAATCAAAGTGGGCTACCTGCGTGGCAACAACAAAGAGGTCGCGAATGCTACCCTGTTCAACGCGGCCAACACTACGGCAGTAGTGCACGATATGCCCGCTGTAGCCGGTATTAAGTACGAAGGTGCTAAAATCGCGCCCGTATCGTCGCGCTTGCAAAACAGCCTTGGCATTGAAGGTGGTGCGCAGATTACCGATATCAAGGGTAGCAACTTCAAGGAAACCGGCATGGCCGACGGCTTCATCATCACCCGCATTGACAAAAACCCCGTGCATAAGCCCGCCGACGTGCAGGCGTATCTCGACGAGGCTAAGGACAATTCGGGCGCGTTGGTCGAAGGCGTTTATCCCGACGGCCGCAAGGCCTTCTACCCCATCGGCCGCGAATAACCGTTGTTAGTAAGTGAGTTTGAAAGCCTCTGCCAGTTCTGGTGGAGGCTTTTTTTTAGTTAGCTTCTTAAGAATGAGGAGCTTATTTTTGACGCAGATAACGCACGGTGTTCGCCAGCCGTAGGGGGAGGGGCTTCTCCTTTTTAGCTGACTTATGGATTTTCTTGCTTCCGATATATTCTCGCTTGACTACGATACCACATATCAGCAGCTAGTTGGCCATTGGCTTCGCGACTCGCCCGACGACGACCTGCACCCCTCCTACGAGCAGCTTTTGAATGCCGCCAAAGCGCACAACAATTGTCGCTTCTGGCTGCTGGATATGAGCAAGCGTCGCTGGCACTCGGCCACGTTTGCCAAATGGTTTGGCGACTTATTATCCAGAAAGGCCGTGTACGAGTTGGGCTCGCCCGTGTTTGTGGCGTACGTAGCCAACGAGACGCATCGCAGCCACATCGAAAGCGTGGCCACCGATGTGATGCTGCGGCAAACAGCGGAAGTCGAGTTCTACCCCTACTTTTTCACGACTGAAGCAGCGGCCCGCGAGTGGCTGGTGTACTACCAGACGCACCTAGAGCAGCAGCCCAGCCTGCACCAGTCCTAACCCGGCCACTGCCTCTGCCTACCCGGCGGGGGCATTCTTTTTGTAATTTTGTCAGGTATCCCACCCG
>CALMOO010000034.1:925-8241 GCA_937871705.1 uncultured Hymenobacter sp. | reverse complement strand
GCCCCACCCCCCGGCCCCCTCCCCTGCGGGGGAGGGGGAGCCTGACAACTTCACTTTAGAGCCATTAGGCTCCCCCGTAAGGAGGGGCCGGGGGGTGGGGCGCCTACGCCTCGCCCATCATCAGGCCCTCGATGGTGTGGCCCTGCACGATGGGTTCGAGCTTATCGACCAGGCGGCAGGTGAGGTGCTGCTTGAGGCTGTCGGGCAGGGTTTCGTAGAAAGTGCGGGTCATTTGCAGGTCGTGGCGCTCGGCGTTGTTGGCGGTGGGCGCATCCACGCCAAGCACCAGCGCGGGGCGCGATTTGTCGGAATGGTTGGCGGTGCCGCGATGGATGGTCAGGGCTGAGCGAGCCGAAATGTCGCCCATCTGGGGCATCTTGCGCTGGGCGCGCTGCTCGTAGCGCGGGCTGTTGGCCTTGGGCGGAAACATGCCGTGCTCGAAGCCCGCGGGCAGGTCCCACTGCGTGCCGGGCGCAATCTCGAAGGGGCCCATATCTTCAAACACATCGACGGTGGTGAGGTTGAAGGCCAGCGAGTTGAGGCGGCGCCCGATGGTCGTGTCTTCGGGCGCGGGAAAGTCGCGGTGCCAGGGCTGGTTTACGGCGCCGGGCATAGGCACGTCAAAGCCAATTTCTATGATTTTGTAATCGGGGCCGAGCACGGCTTCGCACACGGCCGCTACCCAGGGGTGCGTGGCCAGCTCCACAAAGCCGCGAATATCTTCGGGGTGAATCTCAACGTAGTGGCGCTTGGGACCGCGGCCGACGGCGCCACCGGGCCGCTTGAGCGCGGCGGCGTACAGCGCCAAAATATCCTCGCCGAGCTGCGCGGCCCACTCGCGGCTAAACGCACCTTTGAGGCCAATGATGCCATCGCCGTAGAGCCCGCCCATAATCTGGGCAACCTCGTACGTGGGCCGGGTAATGGGGTTTGCTTCCAGGGTTTCCATCTCGATTAGCAGGTAGATAGTTGTCTGTTTCACAGCCCGCCCACGCCCCAACGAGCGGCGCTACCAAGCCAGCCGACAGTTCTTTGCGTACGAATTTTGTGGGTCTTTGGTGCCAGCTAATTGGCTATTTGCCCGCGCTTGCCCAACTAAACTCAAGCATACCGACAACGTAGTTGGCTGCTAGTCCTGCTTCTGGGGCAGGCGCCTACCCCCTCGCTTTTTGCTATGCCTCCCTCCTACCACATCGGCTGCTCCGGCTTTTCGTTTCGCGACTGGAAGGGCGTGTTCTACCCGCCCGAGCTGCCGCCGCGCAAGTGGCTTGCCTACTACTGCTCGCAGTTCAACACCCTGGAGCTGAACGTCACCTTCTACCGAATGCCGACGCTGAAGTCGTTTGAAACCTGGTACGACCAAAGCCCGGCCGACTACCAGTTTGCGGTAAAGGCGCCGCGTATGGTGACGCATTATAAGAAATTCAACGCTGAGGCCCAGCCCATTCTGACCGATTTTTACGGCACGGTGCGCGAAGGGCTGCGCGAAAAGCTGGGCCCGGTGCTGTTCCAACTGCCACCCAAAGCCGCGTACACCGACGAGCTGGCCCAGCGTCTGGTCGATAGCCTCGACCCGACGTTTACCAACGTAGTCGAGTTTCGCCACCCTAGCTGGTGGGAGGCCGAGCCGCAGCGCCTGCTCACGCGGCACGGCATTGCCTTCGTGGGCCAAAGCTACCCTCCGCCCTTGGAGCTGCCCGACGAGGTAGTGGCCAACACGGCGGTGCTGTACTACCGATTTCACGGCGTGCCCGAGTTGTATAAGTCGTCGTACAGCGAGGAGTTCTTGGCCCGCATTGCCGAGGAAATAAAGGCGGCGCAGGGTGTGCAGCAGGTGTTTTTGTATTTCAACAATGGTATTGGCGGCGTGGGCGTGCACAACGCCCGGCAGATGCAGGCGCTGCTGGGTGCGTGAGTGGGCTTCTTTCCGCTTGCCGACTAGAGTAGACGGCGGCGCTGGTGGCTGAAACCCATTTTGCCTCGGTCATTTCGGTTCTTGTGAGGCTTCGTGCGTAAACGGGGGGTAGGCGACTACTTAGCGTCCCTACCCCCCTGATGTCAACTTTCACCGTCGAACGGCTTTCCTTCCAGCACCTCTCCGAACTGCCTAACGCTTGGCAAGCAGCCGACTACAAGGCGCTACTGGCCAAAGTAGACTACGATAACCCCGAAGCTATTGCCCCGGCCGAGCTCAAGGAGATGTGCCAAATGGCCCTCACCGACCAGGAGCCCGCCGAGGCGGCCAGCCTGGTGCTCAATTACTTGTTTGCCGACCAGCTCAAGGAAGGGCAAATCGACCAGCTGGCCCACCAGCTGCAAACCGAAAAGCTCTGGGAAGAAAACCCCAATTTTGAGCTGCACAAAGGCTTTTTCAACGCCACCCAGCTGCTCTACGAAGCCTACAACGGCAAATTTCCGCACCCGCAGGCGGTAGAGTTTAAGGTCAAAATCACGGCCGCCGACCCGGCCGACCTGACCGTCTTCGACCAAGAGCCGGCCGCCGCGCTGCTGCGCCTGCTCGCGCCGGGCTTGTCGGATAGGGCGCTGCTCCACCGCCTATTTGGCACCCAGCTGGCGGGCGGCGATTTTGCCGAGGCTACGCACATTCTCTGGCAGCTAACGCCGAGCGAAAAGACGGCTGACAGCGTGGTATACGACATCATTAGCTCGGATTATTGGCTGGAAGACTTCAAATTTGCCGATACCTACGAGGCGACGCTGCCCGCTCAATAGCATATAGCAACCAGTGCGCTGGGTGCTGCTAAGGCACTTTGCTAGTAAGCTCCGCCGAAACAAGCGGACGCGCGGGCCGTTTGGAGGGGGTAGGGCCATGCCGGCGGGCGGGTTCTACCCCCCTCTTTCTTTTCAATCCGACCTCGCGACGTAGTGATGACTTTAACTGCCCCCCAGCTTGACGAAGCCACTTTTGAAAACCCTTTTGTAGACGAGCTGCGCGGCGAAATATCCGGCAACCGCGGCTCGCGCCAGGTGCCGGGCTACTGCTACGCGCGGGTGGCGCCTACCCCCGTGCGCGACCCCAAGCTGCTGGCCTGGGCCGAGGAGCTGGGCGAGTTTCTGGGCTTGGCCAAGCCGGCCGAGCGCGGCGCGGCGGTGGCCATTCTGGCCGGCAACATCCTTACGCCCAGCATGAAGCCGTTTGCGGCGCGCTACGGCGGGCACCAGTTTGGCAACTGGGCGGGGCAGCTCGGCGATGGCCGGGCTATTTCGCTGGGCCAGGTGCCGGCCGTGGACGGCTCGCGCTGGGAAATTCAGCTGAAGGGCGCCGGCCCTACCCCCTTCTCGCGCCGCGCCGATGGCCGGGCGGTGCTACGCTCCTCCTTGCGCGAGTTTTTGTGCAGCGAGGCCATGCACTACCTCGGCGTGCCCACCACGCGGGCGCTGAGCCTGGTGAGCACCGGCGACACGGTGGTGCGCGACATGTTTTACGACGGCAATGCCCAAGGCGAGCCGGGCGCCATCGTGGCGCGGGTGGCGCCTACGTTTATTCGGTTTGGTAATTTCCAGATAATGCTGGCCAGTGGCGAGCTCGACAACCTGCGGGCGCTGGCCGACTACACCATTCGGCACCACTACCTAGAATTGGGCGCGCCCTCGCCCGAGGTGTACGTGCGCTGGTTTGAGGAAATAGCGCGGCGCACGGCCGTGATGGTGGCGCACTGGATGACGGTGGGCTTCGTGCACGGCGTCATGAACACCGATAATATGTCCATTCTGGGGCTCACCATCGATTACGGCCCCTACGGCTGGCTCGAGCCCTACGACCCCGACTGGACGCCTAACACCACCGATTTTGGCTCGCGGCGCTACGCCTTTGGCCAGCAGCCGCGCGTGGCCATGTGGAACCTCATGGCGCTGGCCCAGGCCCTGACACCGCTGGTGGCCGATACGCAGGTGCTGCGCCCGGCCCTCGACGTGTATGCCGAAACCCTGGCTACCACCCAGCACGCGCTGATGCTGGGCAAGCTCGGCCTGAGCGCGCAAGACGACGCCAAGGACCGCGCCCTGACCGAAGCCCTACCCCCCGCCCTGGCCGAAAGTGGGGTTGACATGACGATTTTCTTCCGGCAGCTCTCGCACCTGGCTCCGGCGCTGCTGGCCGCCTCAGGCAATGAAGACGCGCTTTATGGTGAGCTACTCGATAAAGCCGCTTATCCGGGCGAACCCGCCGCCAACCTGGCTCTGCTGGATTGGCTGCACCGCTACACGCTGCGCCTGCGGCAGGAGTCGGCGAGCCCCGAGGCCATCCACGAGGGCATGTTGCGCGCTAATCCGAAGTACGTGCTGCGCAACTACCTGGCTCAGCAAGCCATTGAGGCCGCCGAAGCTGGCGATTTATCGGTACTCGAAACGTTGTTTAAAGTGCTGAAAACGCCCTTTGCCGAGCAGCCAGAGCACGACGAGTTGGCCGCCAAGCGGCCCGACTGGGCCAGCGACAAGCCGGGCTGCGCCACGCTTTCTTGCAGCTCCTAAGCAATTGAAAGAACATCTGTCCTGCTGAGCCTGCGAAGCATCTTCTCACACTAGAACAAGTCGTTCGAACGTGAGAAGATGCTTCGCAAGCTCAGCAGGACAGACATAACAGACAGGTCGAAGTAATACGAATCATTAAAGAACACAGCGCATTCTTCCTTTCATGAAAACGCCCCTACCCCTCCCCGAGCCGCTGGGCGCGCCCAGGCCGCGCCGCGCAAACGACTTGGTCTCGCCCCGCGCCCACGCTTATATCGACCGGCTGTTGCTGCCCATTATGCTGGGCTGCGCTATTTGGGCGGCGAAGCGTAGTAAGCCGGCCGCGGCCATTTTGCTAGCTCATTTGGGCGAAGGCGCAGTAGGCTGCATTACGCGATTCCCAACGGGCATCTGGCCGCTCATCAGCTTTCGCACGCACGTGCGCATTGGGCAGGTAGGCGGCACAACGCTCCTGGCCTTGAGCTACTTGCTGCCCGCCGAGCCACGCGCCGCGCGCAACATGGCCATCTTTTGGGGCGTGGTGCCCAATGTGCTCAACGCCATCAGCGATACCTCGGGGCCCGACGCAGCTTAAGTAGAAGTGATATTCTCGCGGAGGGCACGGTCCCTACCCCCTTTCCAAAGCAAAAGCCTCTGCCGCGTGTAGTGCACGCGACAGAGGCTTTTTTATTCGGGTAATGCGCAAATGGCTTAGCCGTGGCGTTGCTTCCACTCGTTGGCCAGGCCCAGCTTCTTGGCGATGTCCTTGAACATTTCGGGGTCAAAGTCATCCTCGCCGGGCGAGTTCAGCTGGGGCTCCTCCTCAAGCACGGGGTAGGGCACGCCTTTGATGGCGCCTTCCTTCACAATCAGCTCCGAGCCGTCTTCGGGGTGCTTGCCGTTCCAGATAAAGCCGGCTTCTTTATAAGCATTGGGCGAGAACGTGTAGAGTTCGCGGTGCAGGCCGTGCTCCATGAACTTGCGCGCTTCGGGAAACTTGGCGTTCGACAGGTTGGGCACGGGCATGATGCGCTTTACATCAACGCCGGTAATGACTTCCAGCGCTTTAGCGTAGGCATATACGTGCAGGCCGCCACGCACCAGCAGGTAGCCAATCATGGTGCGGGCGCAGGGGTCGGTTACGGTTTCGTAGGCGCGAATCTTATTGGCTCGGGCGCCGCATTCCAGGAAGAAGTTGTGCAGCAAGTCGAGACGCAGGTTGCCCGAGGCGGTCACGTACTGGCCGGTCCAGGGGTTGCCCATCGAGTCGAAGGGGAGGGCGGCCTGGCCGCTGGCCAGAAAGTGGTAGGTATTGCGGGCATCGGCGGCGCCAGCCAGCGGGCCGGGCACCGGGTCGGTGCCCCGCTGGGTGGTGCCAGTCAGCAGCAGGTTAATGGCATACGTTACCGCTTCAATGTGCGAATACTCTTCGGCGCCAATGGCCGAGGTAAGCGCGTAGAACGGCCGTAGGCGCTCACGCCCCCGAAAGTTGAACGACTGGAACGTGTAGTTCATCAGCGTGCTCATCTCGCCAAACTTGCCGCCGAGCAGCTCCTGGATGGCCGCTGCATCGTTGGCCGAAGGGTGTTTGGGTTTTGGCAAGTCAATTGCCAATTCGTCAAGGCGAAGAATCATAGCTTTTGGGGAATAAGTGAGGGGTGAGCGGTAGCCTGCCTGCGTTTGGCTTTGGCAGCGAGCCGCGCTAAAACACGCTCGGCCGCTGCGTTCACCACGAAAGTCTACTTAAGCTTACGGAAAGGACCCGTGGCCGACTGTACAATATTTGGCAGCGCGACAGTAGCTAGCAGCTTACTCGTTGCCGTTCAGCACAGTTTTCTTTCAGTTTTTTTTGCTCTTTCTATTTACCCCGGCACGATTAGCTAAGCCATTGATTTTTAAAGCTCAATTGAGTCCTACTTTCTCCTTCATCGACTCAAACAGCTTGGGCGAATCGAACCCTACCCCCTGCTTAAACACGATTTCCATTTGGCGGAGCTGGTGAATGTCCTTTTCCGGGTCGCCGTTGATGAGCACCAAATCGGCCCGCTTGCCGGCCTCGATGGTGCCGATTTCGCGGTCGCGGCCCAGGTACTTGGCGCCGTTGAGGGTGCAGATTTTGATAGCTTGCAGCGGCGTGAAGCCGCCTTCCACCAGTAGCTCCACCTGGCGGCGGTTGGCATAGCCCGCGATGGTGCGGCCCGCGCCGGTAGGGTCGGTGCCGGCCACGAGCAGGCCGCCCGCGTCGTAGAACTGCTTTTCCCAGCCCTGCTCCTTTTTGAAGAGCGCCACGCTGGCCGTGTCCTTGCCCTGGTTGGCTTGCCAGGTGGCAGTTTCGCGGGCTTGCAGCTGCGGAATGAGCGCGCTCAGGCCGCCGCCCAGCACCACCTCGCGGCCCGTGTAGGGCTCGAATACGGGCAGCGTGGAAGTGAGCGCCACGTTCTTGCTAATGAGATACTTAATGAGGTCGGCCATGGCCGGGCTGCCGGCGGGCAGGCGCTGCAAGGCTTGGTGGGCGGCAGGGTAGTCGCAGGCATCGGCGGCTTTGCCGGCCAAAAAATCGGAGCTGGCCATGAAGCCGTGCTCCAGGTTGTCGATGCCAATTTCGGCCGCCTCGCGGTAGTTGATGGCGCAGAGGTGGCCGGTTACTTTGAGGTGGCGGGCGTGGGCCTCGCGCACCACGGCGGCGAGGTCGGCGCGGGTGGCGTGCATGTACATCTTGAACGAGGTGCAGCCCTTATCGGCCCAGAACTTGGTGGACGCGGCCGCGTCTTCGGGGCCTTTCACGGTGTTGAGAGCCGGAATGTCCATGCCGGGCTCTTCCATGTAGGGCGCCGTCACGTCCATGT
>CALMOO010000034.1:0-915 GCA_937871705.1 uncultured Hymenobacter sp. | reverse complement strand
TGTCGGGGCCGATGAACTTACCCTCACTAATGAGGCGCTGAATGGCCAAATCGGTCTGCGGCTCGATGCTGCCCGCCGTGCGGATGGTGGTAGCGCCCCCGGCCAGGTACAGGCGCGGAAACGAGTACGGCATCTGGGCAATGTTGAAGTAGCCGCCCGCGGGCATGGTGTAGTACAGGTGCTCGTGCAGCATCACGAAGCCCGGAATCAGGGTTTTACCCGCGCAGTTGATGACTTCAGCGCCGGCCGGCACCTTCACTTTTTTCAGGCTGCCCACCTGCTCGATGCGGCCATTGCGCAGCAGCACGGTTTGGTGCAGCAGCGCCGGCCGGCCCGTGCCGTCGATAACCTTGGCATCGGTGAGGGCCACCACGGGCGCACTCACCTTAATGTATTCTTTGACCTGCGGCGTGAAGGGGGGTAGGGCCGTAGCCGATTGAGCTGGGCTGGGCGCCGCTTGGGCCAGGCTGGCGGTGGGTGCCGCGCCCAAGGCAGCCAGCAGTACTAAGCCGAACAGTAGGTTTTTTTGCATCGTGATGAGAAATGAAAGTAGCAGGGAAGGAAGTAAAAGTAGGACGCTACCGCTCCCCGGCTTTTGCGTAGAGCTAGCCATGCGCATTCCCTACGAGCAGCTTCAGCAAGAATTCAAGCGGGTATTACTGACCCTGGCCTTCCCCGAGGCCAAGGCCGAGCAGTGCGCCACGCTGTTTGCCGACAACAGCCGCGACGGTGTATACACCCACGGCCTCAACCGCTTTCCCACCTTTGTGGGCCACGTAAAAGCCGGCCTGGTGCAGCCCGCCGCCGAGCCGGAGCTGGTAGAAAGCAACGGCCTAGTCGAGCGTTGGGATGGCCACCTCGGGCCCGGCCCCACCAATGCCACTACCTGCATGGCCCGCGCCATCGAGCTAGCCC
>CALMOO010000033.1:754-2579 GCA_937871705.1 uncultured Hymenobacter sp. | reverse complement strand
ACCGAGAGTAAGGTGCTCTTCCCGGCGTTGGGGAAGCCGACCAAGCCGACATCGGCCAGCAGCTTCAGCTCCAATATCACCTGCTCCTCGATGGCGGGCTCGCCGGGCTGGGCGTACTGCGGCGCCTGGTTGGTGGAGGTTTTGAAGTGGTCGTTGCCCCAGCCGCCGCGCCCACCGGGCGTCAGGATGCGGCGCTCGCCATCCTGGGTTATTTCGAGCTTTACTTCGCCAGTTTCGGCATCGCGAGCTACGGTACCTAGCGGCACCTGAATCACAATGTCTTCGCCCTGCGCACCACTGCGCAGGTTTTCGCCGCCGCCCTGGCCGTCTTCGGCAAACAGGTGCTTGCGGTATTGCAGGTGCAGCAGCGTCCAGAGTTGCGAGCTGCCTTCCAGGATGATATGGCCGCCCCTACCCCCATCGCCGCCGTCAGGGCCGCCATTGGGCAGGCCCTTGGCCCGAAAAAAGTGGTGCGAGCCGGCGCCACCCTTGCCCGAGCGACAGGTGATTTTAACGTAATCGATGAAATTGCTAGAAGCCACGGCTTTTGAATTATAAAGTTAAAAATCAATTGGTTAAAAAAGAACGTCATGCTGAGCCTGCCGAAGCATCTCTACTGGTTAGTAAACCCAAATGTTAGGATTACCAATCCAGTAGAGATGCTTCGACGAGCTCAGCATGACGTTCTTTTTAACTCCTGACTAGCGCTGCCCTACGCTTTCACCTCGCGGATAGCCGCAACAGGCGCCTCCGCCTGGGCGGGCTTGTGTTGGTCAATCAGGGTGCAGATTTGAGCGAATATGCCGTCAATATCGCCTATGCCGTTGAGGGCGTGAAACTTGTGCTGCGCGGCGTAGTAGCCGGCCACCTGAGCCGTTTCGGTGTTGTATATCGTCACGCGGCGGCGGATTTTACTTTCGTCCTGGTCGTCGGGGCGGCCGCTGGTTTTGCCGCGCTCCAGCAGGCGCTTCACCAGCTCCTGCTCGTCTACTTCAAGCGCTATCATGCAGGCTACCTGGGTATTGTGCTCGGCCAGCAGCTGGTCGAGGCTTGCGGCCTGGGCCACGGTGCGCGGAAAGCCGTCGAAGATGAAGCCGGCCGCCTGCTGGTTCTTGCCAAGCGCATCGCCAATCATGCCAATAACCACTTCGTCGGGCACAAGCAAGCCTTCGTCCATGAGCTTCTTGGCTTTGAGGCCCAAGGTGGTGCCCTCCGTAATCTGAGCGCGCAGCAGGTCGCCAGTGCTCAGATGCACGAGGTGGTATTGGGCAATGAGCTTCTGGCTTTGGGTGCCTTTGCCCGCGCCGGGCGGACCAAACAGAACGATGTTTTGCA
Source organism: uncultured Hymenobacter sp. (assembly GCA_937871705.1). Taxonomy (GTDB): domain Bacteria; phylum Bacteroidota; class Bacteroidia; order Cytophagales; family Hymenobacteraceae; genus Hymenobacter. The sequence goes on along the minus strand of CALMOO010000033.1, from coordinate 1,244 downwards.
TGACGGGAATAAGGTTTTAGCGGCTAAAAGCGGCTGTAGGGCGGGAATAGTAGAGGGTGGGCTAAGTTACGCAGACGGGTAGCTACGCGGCCACGTACACATCGGGCAGATTGCGCCCCAAGCCATCGTAGTCGAGGCCGTAGCCGACCACAAAATCATTGGGTATCTCGCGGGCAATATACTTCAGCGCCAAGGGGTAGCGCAAGCTTGCCGGCTTGAAGAACATGGCGGCAATCTCAATCGAAGCCGGGCCATTTGCTTGCAGCTTGGGCAGCAGGTAGTGCAGGGTAGTGCCCGTGTCCACGATGTCTTCTACCAAGACAATATCGCGGCCTTGCACGTCTTCGCGCAACCCCAGGATTTCCTGCACGTTGCCGGTGCTGCCCGTGCCCTCGTACGAAGCCACCCTGATAAAAACTATTTCGCACTCACCAGTGAACCGCTTCAGCAGGTCGGTGGCAAACATGAACCCGCCCGTGAGCACCACTAC
>CALMOO010000033.1:0-744 GCA_937871705.1 uncultured Hymenobacter sp. | reverse complement strand
AGGGGGCGGCGGCCGGCGTAATCCGCATTGAGGCGGGCAGCTACCTGGTCGATGGCCTGGGCTATGTCGGCCGCGGCGAGGTAGGGCCGGAATTGCTTGTTGTGGAGCGTGATAAAGGGATGACCCATGCAGTAGGTAGTGGCCAGCCGGCCGTTTCGGGCTGCAAAGGTAAGCTCCTTAGGGAGAATGGGTGAATGGAGGCAGGCTTACTTCGCTCCATTCACCCATTCTCTTGTTCACTTAAGTTGCCACAGCGCAGCCTCTACGGCCGGGGCGACTTGCTGCACAAAGCGCACGCGTGGCTGGCGCAGCTCTAGCGGCGGGCGGGTGACGGCCGGAGCCAGGCCATGCGCGCCGCCCGTGCGGGCAATGTGCGGCGCAATAACGAGCGACACGATGCTCATGAGCTTGATAAGAATGTTCATGCTTGGCCCGCTGGTGTCCTTAAACGGGTCGCCAACGGTGTCGCCCGTCACGGAGGCTTTGTGGGCGTCGGAGCCTTTAAACTCCATTTTGCCGTTCACTAGTACGCCCTTCTCAAACGACTTTTTGGCATTGTCCCAGGCGCCGCCAGCGTTGCTCTGAAACATGGCCATGAGCACGCCGCTCACCGTGACGCCCGCCAGCGTGCCGCCCAGCACTTCGGGCCCAAACAGGTAGCCAATAATAATGGGCGTGAGCAGGGCAATGGCGCCCGGCGCCACCATCTTGCGAATAGCGGCTTCGGTGCTGATAGCCACGCAC
>CALMOO010000032.1 GCA_937871705.1 uncultured Hymenobacter sp. | reverse complement strand
TCTCTACCCCTTACCTACAGATATAATATAACAAATACTTGAGTAAGTCCTCATTTTCGGCCGCAACGCGGGCAGCTCCAACTTGCCACCTAACGCAAAAAGCCGCTTAGCACTAGTGCCAGCGGCTTTTTAGGCATCAACTTCACATTTCATAATAATTTATTCTTTTAATGCAATATTTATCACCTTGCCCGGACCGTCGACCACAAACTTGCACTCCTCAAAATTGGGCGCGGCAAACCGGGGGCGCACGTTGTTAGAAAACGCGTAGGGCTCGGTTGGAATGCCCAGAAAGTTTTTGTCGAGCTTATCGTTGTCGTTGGTGTCTTGGCTCAGGGCTACGGCCCACTCGCCAGGCGCCAGGTCTACGGGCACCGAAATCGTAGTTTTGCCCTCGGGGCGCACCACCAGGTGCATGGCGTACTGCCCCTTTTTCAGAAACTTATCGGCCGCGTTGTAAAAGTTTAGCTTCACTATGGAATGGGTAGAGGCGAGCGCCGTCACGATGACCGTTACTTTCTGGGTGGCGGGTAGGGGCAAGGTGGCGGGCGCGGCGGCTTTCAGCACGAAGCTCCCGAGCAGCAGCGAAACAAGCGAAAAGGATTTCATAGGAGGCAAGTAGGCAGCAAGTAGTTTCGCTCTAACTTGATAGCCGCCGTATTTCGTTCCGGCGTGGCGGGCCGCCCGCTTGTTCTTTCTGCTTTTCCCACCCCATTTTTCTTTCGTAAGCCATGCAAGCTTATTTCCGTCGCTTCCAGCAACTTGCAGAAGCCGGCACCTACCACGAGCTGGAAACGCTACCCCTCCCCCAGCCCGCGTACTTCAACTGGACGGCCGACATCTTCGAGGGCCTGCACGTGGCCGCGCACCCCACCAAAACCGCCCTGGTGCTGGCCGATGATACCGGCACGCAGGAAATAACCTACGCCGAACTGGCCGCCCGCGCCGGGCGCCTGCTCAACTTTTGGCGCCAGCGGGGGGTAGGGCCCGGCGCGGCCGTGCTCCTGATGGTGCCCGTGTGCGCCGAGCTCTGGGATACTTACGTGGCCGGCATCAAGGGCGGGCAGGTGCTCATCCCCACGGCCAGCATCATGACGGTGAAGGACTTGGAATACCGCTTTGGCCGCTTGCTGCCCGCCGTGGTGATTGCCGATGCCGAAAACGCCGCCAAAATAGACGCCGCCGAGCAGGCACTGGGCCAGCGCATTGCCCTCAAAATGCTGGTGGGCGGCCCCGCCGCCGAGCGCGCCGGCTGGGTGGGTTTTGAAACCACGGCGGGGCTGCCTGCGCAGGCCGAAGCTGCCCCTACCCGCCCCGACGACCCGCTGTTCCTATTTTTCACTTCGGGCACTACGGGCTTGCCCAAGGTGGTGGTGCACACGCACTTCTCTTACCCCGTGGGGCACCTGAGCACGGCCGCCTGGATAGGCTTGCGGCCCACCGACCGGCACTGCAACCTGGCGCAGCCGGGCTGGGCCAAGTTTGCTTGGAGCAGCTTTTTTGCGCCGCTCAGCGTGGGGGCTACGCTGGTGGTGTACCAGGGCAGCGGGCGGTTTGCGGGCGCGCCGCTGCTGGCGGCGCTGGCGCGCGAGCGGGTGAGCACGTTTTGCGCGCCGCCCACGGTGCTGCGGCTGCTTATTCTGGAAGATTTGGCGGCCTACCAGCTTAGCCTGCGCGAGTGCGTGAGCGCGGGCGAGCCGCTCAACCCCGAGGTTATTCAGGCGTGGCAGCGGGGCACGGGGCTGCTGTTGCGCGATGGCTACGGCCAAACCGAGAGCACGGCCATGATTTATAACCTGCCGGGCAGCGCCGTGCGCCTGGGCTCGATGGGCCGGGCGTCGTTCCTGTACGACATCGAAATAGCCGACGACGCGGGCCAAGTGCAGCCCGACCTGGCCGAGGGCCACATCACGGTGCGCACCGACACGGGCCGGCCCAACGGCTTGTTTAAAGAGTATTTTGGTGAGCCCGAGCGCCAGGCCAGCGTGTTTCGGCACGGCCGCTACTACACCGGCGACAAGGCCTACCGCGACGCCGACGGCTACTTCTGGTTTGTGGGCCGCGACGACGATGTGATAAAATCGAGCGACTACCGCGTGGGACCTTTCGAAGTCGAGAGCGCCCTTATCGAGCACGCCGCCGTGCTGGAAGCAGCCGTGGTAGGCGTGCCGCACCCCATTAAAGGCCACGAAATCAAAGCTTTTTTGCTCCTTACCCCCGGCGCCACGCCCAGCGCCGCCCTAGCCGAGGAGCTATTCGCGTTCAGCCGCGCGCAGCTGGCTCTTTATAAAATGCCCCGCATCCTCGAATTTGTAGTGGAGCTGCCCAAAACCATCAGCGGCAAAATCCGGCGCGTCGAGCTGCGGGCGCAAGCTCCGCAGCCGGGCGCCGAGTTCTTTTACCAAGGCGAAGGGGCCCGGCGGTGAATTAATAAAGAGGGGGGTAGGGCCACGTTCGCCAGGAACGCTGCCCTACCCCCCTCTTCGGGTAACTACTTAGCATCTAGCTCTTTTTCTCGGCTACCGGGAATTTGTCGAGAATCTCCTTGGCGGCTTTGCTGAACTCGCTGCCTAGGCGGCCGGGGTCGTCGACGGGGTCGGCCATGGAACCTCGCCACACGAGGTTATTGGTGCGGGCGTCGATGAAGTCGAGCACCAGCGTGCCTTCGCGGTACTGCTCGGTGCGCGGCGTCTGGTAGTAGGCCGGCGTGTACCAGGCGCCGTAGTTGATGGGCAGAAACCGCCCGCGATACCCCACCGAGTAGGGGTAGGCGTAGCCCGCACCGGGCTGCGTGTCATACACAGTGCGTTCGGCCTGCTCGACGAAGGTGTGCGTAGTGACGAGAAAGTCAGGATTGGTTTCTACCTGCCGCAAGCCGCGCTTGGTCAGCTCCTCGGCAATGGCCTGCTTGATGCGGTCTTGCGTAATGGAGCTGCGCAGCAACGGATTGCGGTCGCCGCTGGTTTTTACTTCGGTATCGGCAAAGTCGAAGGTTCGGTACTTACTGAAGTTAACGTTGGCCCGCTCCTCCACGTTTACTCTTGGCGAGCAGGCACTCACGCCTACTAGCAGGGCCAGGATAGTAGCCAGCAAAATATTTTTCATGATTAAAGGAAATGATTTTTCCTAGCTTACTCTTTTCATTACTAATAAGTTAATGACCAGGTTATTTAGCCTGAGCCGCTATTTTCTTAATGCTTTGATTTACAAACCTGCGGGCCGGGCCACTGGGCAGCTATACTTTTTGGGGCTGCAAGGCAGGCACGACGCTTTAGCTACCCACTTTTAATTTGTAATGGAAGGACTTACTAAAATTGAAGACCTGGGCATGCCCCGGGTTGTAATCGTCGGGGGTGGCTTTGGTGGCCTGGAGCTGGCTAAGTCGCTGGCCGACGTGCCGGTGCAGGTAGTGCTCATCGACAAGCAGAACTACCACGGCTTCTGGCCGCTGCTCTACCAGGTAGCCACGGCGGGCCTCAACCCAGACAGCATCGTGTCGCCGTTTCGGAAGATTTTGGGCAACCAGAAAAACTTTTTCTTCCGCATGGCCGAGGTTGAGTCGATTAACGCCGCGGAGCAAGTCGTGGAAACGTCCATCGGCCGGCTGCGCTACGACTACCTGGTGCTGGCCACGGGCACCACCTCCAATTTTTTTGGCGACGAGCAGATGGCGCGCAATGCCATCACGCTCAAGAGCGTGGGCGATGCCATTGAGCTGCGCAACACGCTGCTTTCCAACTTCGAGCAAGCCCTGCAAATCGGCGACCAGGAGCAGCTCAACAGCATGCTCGACTTCGTGATAGTGGGCGGCGGCCCCACGGGCGTCGAGATGGCGGGCGCCCTGAGCGAGCTGCGCGCCCACGTATTTCCGCGCGATTACCCGGAGCTCGACCTCAACCAGATGGACATCTACTTGGTGCAGAGCGGGCCGGTGCTGCTCAAAGGCATGTCGGCCGAGGTATCAAACAAATCGCTGGAATACCTGAAGGAAATGGGGGTAGAAGTGCTGCTCGATTCGCGGGTGAAGTCGTACGACGGCTACACCGTCACGCTCAGCAGCGGCCGGCAGCTCATTACGCGCACGCTCATTTGGGCGGCGGGCGTCACGGGCGCGCCCATTCCGGGCCTCGCCCCCGCTGCCCTGCTGCGCTCCAACCGCTACCAAGTCGACGAGATGAACCACGTAGCCGGCTATTCCAACATCTTTGCCATCGGTGACATCGCCCAGATGACTACCCCCGACTACCCCGAGGGGCATCCGCAGGTGGCGCAGCCCGCCATTCAGCAGGGCCGCCTGTTGGGCGCCAATATCAAGCGCGCGCTGGCCGGCCAGCCCATGGAGGCCTTCCACTACCACGACAAAGGCACGATGGCTACCGTAGGCCGCAACCGCGCCTTAGCTGATATTCAACTCTTTGGCAAGCAATATCACCTCAGCGGCTACCTGGCTTGGCTGGCCTGGAGCCTAGTGCACGTGTTGGCTTTGGTGAGCTTCCGCAACCGCCTGGTAGTATTCTTGAGCTGGGCCTGGAACTACGCTACCCAAGACAAGAGCATGCGCTACATCATTGGCAACATCAAAGCGCCACTGAGGGTGAAGGAGCCCAATGCCAAAGCCATTGTATAAGCTCCTGATGAGCAGGTTTGTGTTTGGCGGCCGTAGTTGCTTTTAGGCGGTGCCTGCTTAGCAACGTGTTTTGTGCTGCGTGTTATTTATACAGTGCCCGGCCTAGTTGGTCGGGCACTGGCGTTTTAGGCAGTAGCCAGCAGCTGAGCCTTACCAACGGAGTGGTACTAGTAGATGCTTAGTGCCAAGAAGATTATGCGATATATCCAGGATTTTTCTTAGTTTAGCGCAGCCTTGTGGCTAGGTAGTTCTACTGGCTCGCCATCTTCGGTAAATGTCTCATCCCACCCCATTTAAAGTACAGTATTATCTTACATGAGTGCTACATCTACCTCTGTGCTCCGTCGGAGTAATGTAACTATTTCAGGACTCGATAGCACGGCGCCAGCTATCGTTTTTTTGCATGGCCTGGGGTCCGACCAAATAAGCTGGCGGCTGCTGGCGCCCGCGTTTGAGGACCGCTACCAAGTAGTGCTGCTCGACTTGGTAGGCGCGGGCAAGTCGGACCTCGGGGCTTACGACTATGCCAAATACGCCACGCTGCGCGCACACGCCGACGACCTGCTGTCCGTACTGCACGAGCTGAACTTGCATGACATTGTATTTGTGGGTCACTCGGTTAGCTCCATGATTGGGGTGCTGGCGGCTATCAAGGAGCCCGAGCGGTTTGGGCGGCTGGTGCTGCTGGCGCCCTCGCCCCGCTTCGTCAATACCGAAGGCTACACGGGCGGCTTCGAGCAAAAAGACATCAACGAGCTGCTG
>CALMOO010000031.1 GCA_937871705.1 uncultured Hymenobacter sp. | reverse complement strand
CTCGGTGCAGGACGATGGTCCCGGCATCGCGCCGGAATATCACGAGCGCATCTTCGTTATTTTTCAAACGCTGGTTGAGCGTGATGCCTTCGAAAGCACGGGGGTAGGGCTGGCCATTGTGAAGAAAATAGTGGAGCGCCAGGGTGGCCGCATCTGGGTCGAGTCGGCTGAGGGCCAGGGTGCCACTTTCTACTTCACCTGGCCCAAGCAAGCAGCCAGCACCACCGCTTCTGCCTCAGCCGTGGCAGCCCGGCCACTAGCCGCCGCCACCGCTTAGCAACTTCTTTTTTGTACTAAACCTAGTGTCAGCCTTTGCACGTTATTCTCTTCCTAACTCGCAGCCTGCTCACTACCTGTATTTTCGCGTCATGTCGCCCACCGATAGCCCTTCGAGCACTGTCAGCATCCTGCTGGTAGAAGATGACCAAATGGATGTGATGAACGTGCAGCGCGAGCTGCGCAAGCAAAACATTGCCGTGCCGCTCGTGCACGCCCGCAACGGCCGCGAAGCCCTCAATATGCTGCGCGGCGAAAACGGCGAAACTAAAATCGCGCGCCCCAGCCTGGTCATGCTCGACCTCAACATGCCCCGGCTCAACGGCCTGGAACTGCTCCGTATTTTGCGCAGTGACCCCGATTTTCTCGACCTCAATGTGTTCATTATGACCACCTCCGACCTTGATACTGACCGCTTAGGCGCCAAAGGCCTGAACGTGAGTGGCTACATCATCAAGCCCCTCACCTTCGATTCGTTTGGCGGCGAAGGCGGCGGCACTGTCGACAGCTTCAGCCTGTTTCTGGATTTGCTAAAACTGAAAGGATAGTTTAGTTAACAATTAACAGTCGTTCAAGTAGCGCAGCAGTGACAAGTAGAACAACTGTTGATTGTTAAATAAGCTTAAACCCCAGCCGGTGGTGCGGCGACACGCCGTGCTCGCGCAGGGCCGCCCGGTGGGCTGCGGTGGGGTAGCCAGCATTTTGCTGCCAGCCGTAGGCCGGAAACTCCTGGGCCAGCGCGTGCATCCGCTCATCGCGGAAGGTTTTGGCTAGAATGGAAGCCGCCGCGATGCTGCGGTAGCGGCCGTCGCCGCCCACTACGCAGGTATGGGGTAGGCCGTCGTAGGGCCGGAAGCGGTTGCCATCGACGAGTAAGTGCGCGGCCGGCACGGCTAGCTGGGCCACAGCCCGGTGCATGGCCAAGTAGCTGGCCTGCGCAATATTGATGGCCTGAATCTCGGCGGGCGAGGCCTCTCCTACTGCCCACGCAATGGCATGGCGGCAGATTTCGGCGCGCAAGGCCTCGCGGCGGCGGGCCGTGAGCTGCTTCGAGTCGTTGAGAAAAGGCGGATTAAAATCGGGGGGTAGGATGACGGCGGCCGCAAAAACCGGCCCGGCCAGGCAGCCGCGTCCGGCTTCGTCGAGGCCTGCCTCGTGCGGGTGGCCAGTGTAGGTAGCTAGGAGTGACAAGGAGCGAATGAGTGACTAAGCGAGTTGGTGAATGGCGATTACTTTGCAAGCTCGCCATGACGGACAATTCTAACTTACTCAGTTAGTCATTCACTCCCCTCAAAACTCCAGCGTTTGCAGGAAGAATACCTGCCGCTCGGGGCCTTTGTCGCCCCTGATGCGCTGAAAACCAGTAGCTACGTACTGGCGGCCAGCCCAGGGCTGCACCTCGGGCTGGCGGGTTTCGAGCACTTTTTCCTTCACGCCGTTAGCAGCCGTCATCAGGTCTATCTTAAAATCGTTGGGAGCAGCTTCGCCCTGGTTGATGAGCTTGTAGTGCAGCTCGTTGTCGCCATCCAGGTAAGCCAGCACTACGCGGCCATCGGGCAGCGACAAGGTGCGCACCGCCTCCTCTAGCTCGCTGTGCAGCAGCTCGTTGTTCAGCACATAGGTATTATCCCAGAGCAGGTTGCCACGCCGGTCGAAGCCACACACCAGCACATGCGTGGTGCGAAATCCCATAAAGGCGCGACCGGGCGTAGAGTTGTACATGCTGTAGGGCAGGTAACCATAGGTGCTACTGCGCAGCATAGGCGACGTGCCGTAGCTGCCAGGCATGCCGTAGGAGTTGTAGTGGTAGTTGGGGTAGTACACCTCAGCTACCAGCGTGTAGCCGCCATCGGCCTGGGGCAGCAGCTCGTGCAGCAGCAGTCGATAGTGCCAGCGCAAGGGCGAGGCGGCGCGGGCCTCGCGGCGGGCCGAGCGGTCGCGCAGGCGGGCTTCTTTGGCGGGCTTGAGGTAATCGAAGAAATGGCGCATGCGCCGAAAATCGTAGAAGCGCAGGGCCGGGTGCGGGTTGGCGGGATTGGCGGGGGGCGCCGTGAGGTCGGTGGCAAACAGGCCCTGCGCGTACTCCAGGCCCCGCAAGCCGTAGGTGCCGGCCAGTAGGCGCGTGCTCGTGTCTTGCGGCGGGCTCAGCTGCGCCGTAATGAGCGAGCGCTCGCTTTCGGTTTGCACCATCTCGGAGCGCAGCAACTGCCCATGCTCGGCCGATAGCTGCTTGAGCATCAGGCGTTTTTTGCGGCCGTTAGTTTGGCTCAGCACATACTCGGCCCGGCCGGCGGGCGCATCCATCACGCTGGTAAGCTCGGAGCTAAGCGACTCGTAGAGCGAGGGCAAAAACTGAAAGCTGCCCGTGGCTACGTCCATCAGCAGCACGGTTTGGTGCAGCTGGTCGGCGAGGACTACGGTAGCCAGCAAGCGGCCGTCAACGGCGCGCACGGCCACCAGGTCGCGGTATTGCTTGGTGTTAAACTCCTGGGTATGCACCTGGCCGCCGCGCACATCGTAGGCGGCTACCAGCAGGCGCCCCGCCACCTGGTGCGAGCTAAACACGGCATACACGATGCCCGGCTCGGCACAAAGCCGCTCTACCTGAAATTCCTCGGCAATATCCAGTTTTTGCTCGCGCTTCAGGGTCAGGCCGGGGCCGTAATGCTGAAAGTAGTATTGCGACTTCCCCATAAACTTGCTCTGGTGGCTCACTAGCAGCACCACAGCCGAGTCGGTGGGCAAGGCCTGCACCTGCACATCGTCGTTCTGCGGGTCGAGCAGCAGCTCGGTGCGGGCCGTTTGGTGAGGCGCGCCGGGCGGCGGCCCGGGCGCCACGGCTGGCTGTGCCCACGAAGCCAGAGGTAACAGCCACAGCAATAAAGTAGACAAGTGTTTCATGGCGGAGCTAGGGCAAATAAGGGAGGGTGGGATGGATAGCAAGTAGTACGAAGATACCCACTTATCGCCGCGCTGGCAACCCATTTTGCCCCTATTCTGCCGCCAGTTCCAGCACAATATCAAACTCTTCTGGCCGCACCGGCGTCACGGAGAGGCGCGACTGCCGCAGCAAGGCCAGCTGGCCTAGCCGGGCCTCGGCCTTGAGGGCGGCCAGCGGCACAGGGCGGGGTAGGGGCACGTGCGGGCGCAGGTGCACGGCCACCCAGGGGCTGCCCAGCTCGGCGGTGGCATCGGGGGCGTGGGGCGTGTGCACCACGGCCACGCCCACTACGGCTTTTTCGCTCACGCTGTGATAAAAGAGCACGAGGTCGCCGGGCTGCATGGCTTGCAGGTTGTTGCGGGCCTGGTAGTTGCGCACACCGGTCCAATCGGTGCCAGCATCGCGCAAAAAGTCAGCCCAGGAATACGCTTCGGGTTCAGATTTAACGAGCCAATAGTTCATGGCCGCAAAGTTCGGCGCTGCCGCCAGCGGTTCTAGCATCTCCCAAGCTATTTGCGCCGCCTACCCCCCTCCAACGCACTTAGCGCACAACGGCCGTGTAGCTGCGCTGGCGTAGCGTGAGCACGCCTTGCTTGTAGGCCAGCACTT
>CALMOO010000030.1 GCA_937871705.1 uncultured Hymenobacter sp. | reverse complement strand
CGCCTACCCCCCCTGCTACGCCTAGCAAGCCGGCTTACAAGCGGCCTTAATTACTGCTGAATGATTAGCGGTTAACCTTTCCCGGTCAGACCTATCACTAATCATTCATCACTAATCATTAATTACTAACCAATGACTTACTGGCACGCGCTGCTGCTGGCTATTGTGGAAGGAATTACCGAATTCCTGCCCGTTTCCAGCACCGGCCACATGATTATTGCCTCGCGGCTGCTGGGCGTCGAGATGACGCCCTTTACGAAGCTCTTTCTAGTGGTTATCCAGCTTGGGGCCATTTTGTCGGTGCTAGTGGTCTATTGGAAGCGTTTTTTTCAAAGTTTTGACTTTTACCTGAAGCTGCTCGTCGCCTTTCTGCCCATTGTGGTGGTGGGCTTGCTGCTGAAAAAGCACATCGACGCGCTACTCGAATCCGTGACGACGGTGGCCGTGATGCTGCTGGTGGGCGGGGTTGTGTTATTATTTATCGACAAGTGGTTTCCGCAGGAAGACCCACAAGCCGGCGGCCACCCCGTCACGAATCCTAGTTTTAAGGAGGCCTTGGTGATTGGCTTGTTTCAGTGCTTGGCCGTGGTGCCGGGGGTGAGCCGCTCGGCGGCCACCATCATCGGCGGTCTTAGCCAGAAGCTGACGCGCCGGGCCGCGGCCGAGTTTGCGTTTTTCCTGGCCATGCCCACGATGGCGGCGGCGGCGGTGAAAGACATTTACGACTACTACAAAGAAGCTCACAACCAAGGCATAACGGTAGGCCACTTGTTTTCGGGCGAGGAAGTGAAGCTATTGCTGCTGGGCAATGTGGTGGCCTTCGTGGTGGCGCTGCTGGCCATTCGGCTGTTCGTGGGCTTTGTGACGAAATATGGCTTCAGGGCCTTCGGCATCTACCGCATCATCGTGGGCGGACTGCTGCTATTGCTGCTGGGTCTGGGCGTAAATTTGCAGCTGGTATGAGTAAGAAGAAGCTAGCAGATTTTGACTTTGAAGCGGGCGAAGTACTCCTGCTCGACAAGCCGCTGACGTGGACTTCGTTCGACGTGGTGCGCAAGGTGAAGAACACATTGCGCCCGCGCAAAATTGGTCACGCCGGCACCCTCGACCCGTTGGCTACGGGTTTACTCATTCTATGTACAGGTAAGAAAACCAAGGAGATAGACCAGATTCAGGCGCAGGAAAAAGAGTATGAAGGCACGTTTCGGCTGGGGCAGACTACCCCCAGCTTTGACCTTGAAACGCCAGTAGACACTGAACTGCCCTACGCACACCTGACGGAGGAAGAAATTCGGGCTGCGGTAGCCACCTTTCTAGGTAAAATAGCGCAGATACCGCCGGTATTTTCGGCAGTAAAAGTAGATGGCAAGCGGGCCTACGAGTTGGCTCGCAAAGGCCAAGAAGCCGAAATCAAGCCGAAAACCGTTGAAATAAAAGCCTTTGAGCTAACGCGCCTCGCGCTGCCTGACATCGACTTTCGGGTGGTGTGCTCGAAGGGCACGTACGTGCGCAGCCTGGCCCGCGACTTGGGGATAGCCCTGGGCTGTGGCGCCCACCTCACGCGGCTGGTGCGCACGCGCATCGGCGAGTACAAGCTCGAAGATGCCTGGACGGTGGCCGAGGTGCAGGCCCTGCGCCCTACCCCCCCCGAAGCACCCGAAACTCGCCCACCCCGGCGCCAACCCCGCGAGCGCATCCGCACGGCCCGCGTTGGCCTCGACTACTACGCCGCGCAGCAGCAAGCGGCCGCACCCGCAGGCCCGGCGGCAGCTTCCGTGACCCCAGAATCCGCGTAAGGTGCCATTTATGCAAGTTATTCGCGACCCGGCCGATTTTCCTACCCTCTCAAATGCTGTCGTGACGAGCGGCACTTTCGATGGGGTACACCTGGGGCACCAGCGCATTCTGCGGCGGCTGCGGCAGGTGGCCGATGCGGCGGGTGGCCCGGCGGTGGTTATCACGTACTGGCCGCACCCGCGGCTGGTGCTGGGGCCGCCGCCCTCGCACCCCGAATTGTTGGAATTGCAGCTGCTCAACACCCTCGACGAGCGCATTGCGAAGCTGGCTAGGTATGGCGTTGACTACTTGTTGGTAATGCCGTTTACCCGCGAGTTTGCGGCCTGGACTTCGGAGCAATACATACAGGAATTATTAGTTAAAACCATTAGGGCCAAGCAATTGGTGATTGGCTATGACCATCGCTTTGGCAAAAACCGGGAGGGTGGCTTCGATTATCTAAGCCAACACGCGGCGCGCTACGGCTTTACAGTAGAGGAGATTCCGCGCCAGGATGTGGATGAGGTTGGCGTGAGCAGTACGCGCATTCGGCGGGCACTGCGCGAAGGCGACGTAAGCACCGCCGCCCGCTACCTAGGCTATTCCTACCCCCTTACCGGCGTGGTGGCGCACGGGCAGAAGCTGGGACGCACCATCGGCTACCCCACTGCTAACCTGGAAGTTGACGAGCCCCTGAAGCTGGTGCCAGCCCAGGGCATCTACGCCGTGTGGGCCACAACAGCGGCTGGCACGCGGCACCCGGCCATGCTCAGCATCGGCGTGCGGCCGACGATAGGAGCCGGCTTGGCGCAGACGATAGAAGTGAATTTGCTGGACTTCACTGGCGACTTATACGACCAACTATTGACGCTGGAATTCGTGGCCTGGCTGCGTGGCGAAGAAAAATACGACGGCCTGGACGCGTTAAAGGCACAACTGGCGTTAGATGCCCAGGCGACGCGGGCCGCACTGGCCTAGTAGTTGCTAGTGCTCGCTTCATTCTTACGCCTTTAAGTTATTGCTTATGCGCTATTTGCGATTGTTTTTATTGTGGAGCTGCTGGCTGGGAATAGCGAGTGCGGCGCACGCACAGGGTCGCATCACGGGCGTGGTGCAAGACTCCGTAACGCACGAGCCGCTAGCCTTTGCCAGCGTATTCCTGGCGGGCACCACGCAGGGCGCTACCACGACCGAGCAGGGCAAATTCGTGTTTGAGCGCGTGCCGAAGGGCACGTACGACATCGTGGCTTCGTACGTGGGCTACCGCCTGACGAAAAAAAGCATTACGGTAGCCACTGGTTCGCAAGAAGTTACGTTGCGGCCGGCCTCATCGGGGCCGCAGCTGAGCGAGGTTGTGGTGCAGGCCGACCCGCACCAGGAAGACAATTACCGCAAATTTGCAGCGCTGTTTTTAGGCAGTACCGTGAACTCGAAGCAGTGCCGCATTACAAACCCCGAGGAGGTACATGTGGCGTTGAGCGATACGACTAAGGTGCTGACAGCCACGGCCGACAACTTCCTGCAAATTGAAAACCAGGCCCTGGGCTACCGCCTCAAGTATTTCGGGCTGCACTTCCAGTACAATACGGAGGACGAGTCGGTGAGCTACGATGGCCAGCCGATATTTGAGGAAATGAAACCGCGCGACGAAAAGCAGCAGCGGCAGTGGG
>CALMOO010000029.1 GCA_937871705.1 uncultured Hymenobacter sp. | reverse complement strand
AAACAGCTTTCCCTGCTGAAACCACCCGCATAGCCGATGCTGGGCATAAGGCTGAGCAGTAAGTGCCACCGAAGCTTTTCGTTGCCAGCCCACTAACTCCACTTCGTAGCCCGCCTGCACTAAGCTGCTGCAGATGCGCTGCATACGCTGGTCGTAGCTCAAGTCGGTGGTAACAGCGAAAAGCAGGCGCGGAACTACTGCGGAAGAAGCAGCCAAGAGGTTGAATTACTAGAATTAATTGCGAGTGCAGAATTTGTATCCCAAATTTAGGCTTTAATAAGCTGCTGTGTTCTCATCGCTAGGTATCATTAGCTGTTTTCTGCGTTTATAGGCTGTTATGCTAGGTTTCTCGATGCCCCCTTCTCCTACTCTACCCCCTACCTCAGCGCTGCTTGACCAATTACAGCTAGCTTATATTCTGCTCGACCGCCAGGGGCTAATAGTAGAGGCAAATAACACCTTGCTGCGCCTGACCGGCCACTCCAGCGCGGAGCTATTAGGCCAGTCTTATCATGAAGTATTCTCGCCACTCAGCCAACGCGAGCAACGCCAGCAGGCACTGCTGAACGCGCTACGCGAGCAGTCTACCGAACCTTATCAAGAGCAGGAGCTACTCACCCACAAAGGGCAGGTAGTGCGCCTAGAGTGGCAGTGGCAGCTACTACGGAACCCCAAAGGGCAGGTAACTGGGCTGTGGGCAGCCGGCCCAGCAGCTACTTCCCAGGCTATGACGGTGGCGCCTAATGCTTCGTCGCAGGAGCCAGCGCAGTTACAGGAGTTTTTTGACGACTCGCACGACCTTATCCTGCACCTGAAGGCCGACAACTCTTTTTTGTTTATCAACAAAGCCGGGCGAGATACGCTTGGCTACGAGGCTGGGGAGCTGCAAAGCCGCTCGCTGGCCGATATTGTGCATCCCTACTACCGCGCCAAGCTGCTGCACCAGTTGCGCCGTCTCTACGAAGGGCAGGCCCTCAACAAGCTCGAAACGGTGTTGATGACGCGGGCGGGGCGGCCAGTACACCTCATTGGCTCGGTGAGCTGTGTGCGCGAGCCCGGCCAGGCCCCAAGTGCCCGCGTGGTGCTGCACGACATTACAGACCGCATCAAGGCTGAGCGCCTGCAAAAAGTTTATTATAGCATTGCTAACC
>CALMOO010000028.1 GCA_937871705.1 uncultured Hymenobacter sp. | reverse complement strand
GGCTGAAGGAGCTAGTAGGCAGTTGCCCACCGGTGTAGGCTAGCACGTATCCCGGACGCACTTCGCGGGGTAGGCGGCGCGCCAAGCTGCGGAGGCGGGCTGCCTGCCAAACGAGCCGCCCAAGCCCAAACGCCACGCCGGCCAGGTAGAGCAGCCATAGCCACGACCAGGCCGACCACTCCGCCGGTGCGGCTTGGCCTACCTGCACTACTGGGAGCAGCACCGAGATGCCCATTCCCGGCGCGGCAACGCTGGGCGTACTCAGCCACAATGGCACCTCGGGGTGCGGTAGCAGCGGCCACAGCGCGGCCGCCACTGGCGCTAGCAGCAGCAAAGCGCGGTTGTAGCCAAAGCAGCGCTCGCCGCGTAGCGCCACTCGAAACACCAGCCACAAAGTACCTAGCGGCAGCAGCGTACCGGCTAGCCAAGTCAGGAAGAGGGGCACGTTCATGGCTGAGGGTCGGTAGAAGTGGGGGGGGTAGGGCTAGCCTCGTTGGCTGGGTCGTTGGGCTGGGCTTCGCGCAGCAGCGCGTCGAGTTGGGCAGCATCCAGGTTTTCGTCTTGGGCAAAAAAGGAGACGAGCTGCCCGAACGAGCCGCCGAAGTAGCCCCGTAGCAGCTTGCGCAATGAAAAGCGGCGGTAATCATCTTGGGCTACTAAGGCGTGGTAGCGGTAGCCGCGCCTCACCGGCTCGTAGCCTACGAAGCCTTTTTGCTCCAGAATGCGCACGATGGTGGATACTGTCGTGAGCGCCGGCAGCGGAGCTGGTAGAGCTTCGCGCAAGTCTTTGACATAGCTTGGGCCGTGCTGCCACAGCAGTTGCATGACTTGCTCTTCGGCGCGCGTGAGCTCAGGAAAGGGAGGTTGCATGGGTTAGATAGGCAGTTGCTAACGTGAAGTACGTGATTATTCAACGTATAAGTTAGTTACTAACTAATTTATACGTTGAATAACCATAATAAGCTGATTATTAAAGCTAAAACTTTTAAACATTTGTCACAAAGAATGTATCAACCTGCTCGCGGCGCTCTCGTTCGTGCAGCAGCCGCCTACCCTTGTTGCGCGGATTAACTCTTACCGCGAGTACTTGGACTGAGAGCAGCAACGGTAAGAAGGTTTTACCTAGCTCAGTTGCCTTAATGTGGGTACAACTAACTTTTGCTACGGACCAACAACTGCTTCACCAGCTCGAAATCTGATTGGTACTGTTAGGCTCATCGGCACTGCTTGCCCATTTTGATGACCAGGTTTAAAGCGTGGCTGCTGCCGTACCGCCTCCACTGTGGTGGTATCACATAATGGACTTAAACCCCTCAAAATATGAGCGCTACCCGCACGGCAGTCTGCTTGCACTATGAAGCCAACGAACACTCGTCCTTCTGCTAGCATACCCCGCGAGTCCAAGACCGGTCCAGCAATCTTGCTACGTATGGCAGCCGCAATCCCGCTCATTCCACCGCCAGTAACCAATTCCGGCATTTCTTCAACGGGGTCAGAGATAACCGTCGGTAATACCGCTTTTTTCTGGTCGTTTGGCCTAGAACTCACTGGCCGCACTATTTTACCGAGCACTGCTTGGGCATTAGTGAATTGCACGATAAAGACAATTAGCACTACCCACAGGCACTTGAGCAATCGGAGATGCTGAGAAAAGCGCACGGCTGGGCGGAATATCATTGAGTGTACTAGGGAGCGGAACAGCATCTTTATGGATGATTCGAGTAGGTTTGTGTATGAACAAAGGCTTTTCAGGTATCTTTTATCAAGATGCCGGCTAGCCTCTTTTTGCCCATGACCTTCTCCTACCAACAGCTTTTCACCTTTGCCGAGCAGGTTTTTCTGGCCATCGGCTGCCCGCCCGCCGATGCTACCCTTGCCACCGAAACCTTGCTCTCGGCCGATTTGCGGGGGGTAGACTCGCACGGCGTGGCGCGGCTTTCGGGCTACGTGCGCCTCTGGGAAGCGGGCCGCATCAACGCCGCGCCCCGCGTGGGCGTCACCTACGAAACGCCCAGCACCGCCGTCGTCGATGGCGATGGTGGCCTGGGGCTGGTGGTGGGCCCCAAGGCCATGCGCATTGCCATAGCCAAGGCCGCGCAGGTGGGCACGGGCTGGGTGTCGGTGCGCAACTCCAACCACTTCGGCATCGCGGGCTACCACGCCATGCTGGCGCTGGCCCAGGACATGATAGGTGTGGCCATGACCAATGCCTCGCCCTTGGTTGCACCTACGTATTCCTTAGATAGATTACTGGGCACTAACCCCATAGC
Source organism: uncultured Hymenobacter sp. (assembly GCA_937871705.1). GTDB lineage: Bacteria > Bacteroidota > Bacteroidia > Cytophagales > Hymenobacteraceae > Hymenobacter. The sequence goes on along the minus strand of CALMOO010000028.1, from coordinate 2,784 downwards.
CGTAGCCGTGCCGGCTGGGGAGCAGCCCGACTTCGTGCTCGATATGGCCACTACTACGGCCGCCAATGGCAAGCTCGAAATAGCGCAGCGCAAGAACCTACCCATCCCAGCGGGCTGGGCCCAGGATGCAGAAGGTAATCCCAGCACTGATGCCAACGCTGTGAAAAACGGCGGCGCCTTGCAGCCGCTGGGCGGCGAAACCGGCTCGCACAAGGGCTACGGCCTGGGCGCGGTGGTCGATATCTTTTCGGCCGTGCTGAGCGGGGCCAACTACGGGCCGTGGGTGCCGCCGTTTGTGGCTTTCTTGCAGCCGCCCGCCGACCCGGTGGGCCAGGGCATCGGGCACTTTTTCGGGGCCATGCGCATCGATGCTTTCCGGCCCGCCGATGAGTTTAAATTGCACATGGATAAGTGGATAACCACTTTCCGCAATGCCAAGGCCGTAGAGGGCAAGCACGTGCTCATTCCCGGCGACCCCGAGCGTGAGATAGCCGCGCACCGGCTCCTGGAAGGCCTGCCGCTGCTCGATGCCGTGGTGCAGGATTTGGAGGGGGTAGGGAAGAAATTTGGGGTGAAGTTGTAAGGTAGCAAAGCGCAAGGAGTGGTTGCGATACCCGTACTTGTCATGCGTTCGTCTTCCCTTTATAGCCCTACCCCCTCAATCGTGCCTAACGCCCTGTCCCATCCCCACGCTCACCGCTTCAGCGTGCGCCACCCCGAGTGGGCTGCTAATGCTACTATTTACGAAGTAAACTTGCGCAACTACACGCCCGAAGGCACCTTCCGGGCATTTGAGGCGCACTTGCCGCGGCTAGCGGCGATGGGGGTAGTAATCGTGTGGCTGATGCCGATTCACCCCATCGGCAAGGTGGAGCGCAAGGGGTCGCTGGGCTCGCCCTACGCGGTGCAGGACTACTACGGAGTGAACCCCGAATTTGGGACGCTCGCTGACTTACAGCACCTCGTGCAAACGGCGCATGCGCTGGGTTTGCGCGTGATTCTGGACTGGGTGGCCAACCACACCAGCCGCGACAACGCCCTCATCGCGCAGCACTCTGACTGGTACCAGCACGATGCGCAAGGCCAATTGGTGCCGCCCGTAGCCGACTGGACCGACGTAGTGGCCCTTGACTATACCAACCAGGACCTACGCCGCTACATGACCGACGCGCTCTGCTACTGGGTGCGTGAATCCGACCTCGACGGCTACCGCTGCGACGTGGCCGGCCTGGTACCCACCGACTTCTGGGACGATGCCCGGCCGGCGCTGGAGGCTATCAAGCCCGTGTTTATGCTAGCCGAATGGGACGAGCTCTACCCCTCGGGCGGCCTCAGCTGGGAGGAATTTAACTCCGAAACCCAGCTGCTGGAGCGGGCTTTCGACATGAGCTTTGGCCTGCGCCTGCACTACTTGCTCGACCACATTGCCGAAGGCAAAGCTGCGCTGGCCGACCTCGACGAGTACCTCGCCGCTGAGCGGGCCAAATACCCGCCCACGGTGTACCTGATGCACTTTACCAGCAACCACGACGTGAATAGCTGGGACGGCACTGAGTACGAGCGCCTCGGGCCGCTGGCCTTGCCCTTTGCCGTGCTCACGGCGCTGCTGCCCGGCATGCCGCTGCTGTACTCGGGCCAGGAAGCGGCGCTGAGCCGGCGGCTGGCCTTCTTTGAGCGTGACACCATTGACTGGGCAGACTACCCGCTGCAAAGCTTCTACACCAAGCTTTTACAGCTTAAAAAGCGCCACCCGGCTTTGCGCAACGGCGACCCCGACAGTCAGTTTCAGCGCCTCAGTGGGCCCGATGGGCTCTACGGCTTCGTGCGCGAAAAGGGCGGTTCGGCCGTGGTCGTGCTCATCAATGCCACCGCCGAGCCCCTGGTGCTACCCGGCCAGCGGATGCCCATTGGCCCTCAGAAAGGGCTGTTTGACGTATTTAGCGGCGAAGCCCTGACGATAGCCCAGGCCAAGGCCCGGACGGTGCCGGCCCACGGCTGGCGGGTGCTGCGCACCCGCGATTAGCCGGCCCTTTTCGCCCGGCGCTGCGTATGCTGGTGCCACGCACCTTCTTACCAGCCGCTCGCCATGCCCTACGTTTTTCTGTTTCTTGCCATCATCAGCGAAGTAATTGGCACCACTGCGCTCACGGCTTCGAGCCAATTTACTAAGCTGGTGCCCAGCTTGATAACGGTGGCAGGCTACGGGCTGGCGTTCTACTTTTTTAGCTTTTCGCTGCGCGCTATTCCGGTGGGGGTAGCGTATGCCATTTGGGCGGGGGTAGGCGTGGTGCTAGTGGCGCTCATTGGCGTGTTCTTCTTCAAGCAGCGGCTTGATTTTCCGGCTATTGCGGGCATGGCGCTCATCATTATTGGTGTGCTGGTGATGCACTTATTCTCCAAAACGGTTTCGCACTAAGCAAAACGCCGGGCACCAGGCCGAACAGCGTGTGTTCCATCCCGGTGCCCGGCGTTTAGGCCAGTGGCAACTAGTGCGACGCGATTACTCGGTCATTTTCATCGGCTTCCAGGTGTTGTTGCTCCGGTTCACATCGGGCAAAATATTAGTCGGGTTCAGCACCACCGAGGTCAACGGTGAGGTCGAGTCGTAGCGGAACGTCCAGGTGCCGCCGCGCTGCCAGATTTCGACGGGCAGGTGCACGGTGGTTTTCTTGCCGTTGGCTTCGGTTACTTCGGCCGTCACGGGCATGGCCGCCTGGCCGCGGTTTTCGATGGTGATGAGCGCACCCTTGGTGGGGTCTTGGTTGACGTAGCCCACGGTGGTTA
>CALMOO010000027.1 GCA_937871705.1 uncultured Hymenobacter sp. | reverse complement strand
GCGCAGCACCTCGCGCGTGGGCTGGCGGCGCAGCTCCGTAAACAGGCGCTCGGCAAAGTTGGGGTGCATGGGCGGCAGGGGGGTAGGCGCTACTGAAGAGCCGGCTGCGGGCAATACGGTTGCCTTTGTCATGCTCAAAGTTGCCGCCGGCTACTAGCTGCCGCCACCACACTTTCACTTAAATCAGACTTTCTAAATGGCTTGTTACTACTGTTATTCTCCGATGGGATTTCTTCTGCTCGGAAGCGAAATTTTAAGAAAAAATACTGGTTTTTAGATGTTTATATTTTTATCTAAATCCCGAGGTAGCCAGCCCTACAAGTGCCTGCACAAGGCTAAAGCTGATTAGTAACCTGACTTTAGAACCAGCAAGCGAACTCATCTTCAGGAGCCGCTCAAACCCAAGCCGGGCAACGAAGCGCACTGCTTTGTGCCTCGTTGCCCGGCTTGGGTGGCCAGTTAATTAGCCAGCTGGAAGTTGAGTTGTCGTAAGCAGCAACCTTAGTGCAGCTGCGATAGCGCCCCGCGGGCCTTCACCAGCTCGGTGACTTCGTACGAGTAGGCCGTGATACCGGCGGCCTGGCCGGCCTCATCGAAGCGCTGGTAGGTGAAGTTGAAATACGCGTCGCGCAGCTGGCCGCTGCCATCGCCTTGGTCGATGCGCACCAGCATTTCGTGGCCGCTGTAGCTTTCGCCACTCTGGTATACCTGGTCGAGAATGGCCAGCAGACCCTGGGCTTCTATCTCGGGGAAAACCTCGGCTACGGTGTGGCCCACCACCTGAACCTTGCCTACCAGGTTCATAAACTGCTCATTGGCAAACTCGTAGCGGTGCTCGGTTCCGCGCACGATGCTGATGTAGGCGGGCGCCTGCATCAGCAGGCTATACAGCGTGTGGCGCTGCTGCTGGGCCAGGTGGTAGTTCTGGTAGGCCTGCTCGGAGAGGATGGCTTGCTGCTCGTTAGTTTCGAGCAGCTCCTGCACCAACTGCTTCTGGTCGTGAATGTCGGTGGCGCCGCCCACCCAGAGCGTAATCTGGCCTTGGGCATTGCGGCGCGGGGCGGCGCGCACCAGTATCCAGCGGTACTGGGCATCGGCGCGGCGCAGGCGGTACTCTATCTGGTAAGGCTCGCCGGTAGCCACGCAGTGTTGCCAATGGGCGCGCACCCGGCCCTGGTCGTCGGGGTGCAGGCTGGTCATCCACTGCTCGCCTACCTCCTGGGCCATGCTGCGGCCCGTGAAGGCCAACCAGCGCGGGTTGAAGTAGTCGCGCTGGCCGGCCGCGTCGGCCGTCCAGATAAACACGGGTAGGTTGTCGATGATAAAGCGGCTGCGCTCTTGCTCCTCCACCAGCGCCTGGCGAGCGGCGGCCGTTTGGCGGTTGGCGCGCACCTGCTCGGTTACATCCTCCGGGGTTTGCAAGATGAAGCGCAGCTGCCCCTCGGCGTCGAGAATGGGATGGTGCGTGAGCTGCCAATAACGCTCTTCCGGGCCGCTGCCATCGGGGCGCTCTAGGTCGTAGCGCAGCATGGGCATGGTATCGGGCTGGTGCGTTTGGCGTACTTTTTCCTGGCTTTCAAACAGCTGGCGCTCGCTTTCGGGGTCCGAGGGATAAGCCTCGAAAATGTTGCGGCCCAGCGTTTGGGAGCGCGGCACCAGGGCCGAGGCTACGTGCAGGTCGGAGTTGTCGAGCACAGTGCCATCGGGGGCAAGCAGCAGGAAAAGGCCGGGCAGCGAGCGGAATAAGAACTGATAATCAACGGGAAGAGAAGGAGTAGCCATTAGCGCACAGGTAGAGAGGTGCGAAAATACGCATTAGCACCCACCCTGTGGTGCCCGGCCCCCCAAGCTGGGCATTCGACGGTTCAACGCCTGCTTTTGCCCTTTCAGTGCTTTTTAATTGGGGTCGTTGTGCGGGCGGGGCACCTTTGAAGCATTCAAGCCACCTCACCTCTCCGGCCCATGAAAATGCCGTTCCTACCCCTGCTGCTGGCGCTGAGTGCGCTCAGCCCCGCTGTTGCCCAATCGACTATTGCTGCCGCCGGGCCGGCGCCTACCCCCCGCTCGGCGGCCGTCTCTACCTGGCTCAGCGGCACGGTGCTTACTGGCGCGGGCCGGCCGCTGGCGGGCGTAAATGTGTTCCTGAAAACCACTTTTGATGGGGCTACTACCGACTCGCTGGGCCGGTTTGCCTTTGCCACCGCGGCCACGGGCACGCTGCCGCTGGTGTGCACGCTCATCGGCTACGAGCTGCAGCAAACGCCGCTGACGCTGCCCGCTGCGGGCGGCGCGCTGGCCCTACCCCCTCGCCGCCTGCGCGAAAGCCGCGCCTCGCTGAGCACGGTCAGCATCACGGCGGGGGCGTTTGAGGCGAGTGATGAAAAGCGCGCGGCGGCCCTCAAGCCGCTCGATATTCTGACCACGGCCGGCGCGATGGCCGACATCGCTACCGCCCTCAATACCTTGCCCGGCACCAGGCGGGTAGGGGAGGAGGGCAAGCTGTTTGTGCGCGGTGGGGCGGCCTCCGAAACCCGCTACTACCTCGATGGCCTGCCCGTGCAGAGCTTCTACGGCGGCGCCACGGCGGGCGTGCCGGCGCGGGGCCGGTTTTCGCCCACCTTGTTTAAGGGCACGCTGTTTAGCACGGGCGGCTACTCGGCCGAGTATGGGCAGGCGCTGAGCGCGGTGGTGGGCCTCACTTCGCTCGACCTCGACCCTGAAACGCAGACCGGCATCTCGCTGCTGAGCGTGGGGGGCAGCGTGGCGCGCACCAAGCGCTGGGAGCGTACCTCGGCTTCGGTGAACGTCGATTACACTAACCTGGCGCCCTACTACGGCCTCACCGCCCCCGACCAGCGCTGGGAACAGGCGCCCCAAAAGCTGGGCGGCGCCATGCGCTTGGCGCACCGCGCTGGCCGGAGTGGCCTGCTGAAAATCTACGCTACCTACAGCAGCCAGCAGGTGGCCGTGCGCCAGCCCGACCCCGAACCCGAAGCCAACTTTACCCAACACGGCCGGCTCACCAGCCTGCGCAATGGTAACTACTACCTCAACACCACCTACCGCGCCGCCCTGCGCCGCGGCTGGAGCCTGAACACCGGCCTGGCCCTGGGCCGCGAGCAAAACACGGTGCTGCCCGAGCCCCAGCGCATTGCCGAGCGCGAGCAAACGGCCACCGGCCGGCTGGTGCTCCTTAACGACTCGGCCAGCACGTGGTTTAACCTCAAGCTGGGCGCCGAAACCACCGTGCAGCGCTACGACCTGCGCTACCAGGCCACGGCCGACGCGCCCGTTTACACGCCAGGCTTCCTGGAAAAACGCACCGCCGTGTTTGGCGAAAGTGCCTTGAGCCTGGCTCCGCGCCTTACGGCGCAGATAGGGCTGCGCGGCGAGTATTCGGCGCTGCTGAACCGGGCCAATCTGGCGCCGCGCCTGGCGCTGGCCTGGCAGCTGGGGGGTAGCAGCCAGGTATCGGCGGCGGGCGGGCTGTTCTACCAAAACCCCACCAACGACCTGCTGCGCGTGCAGCCGGCGCTGGGCTTCGAGCGGGCCGCGCACTACATCCTGAGCTACCAGTACATGGCCCAGGGCCGCACCCTGCGCACCGAGCTGTATGAGAAGGACTATTGCAATTTGGTGCGGTTTGATGGAGCTAATCCCTTAAACCCTAGCGCCTACGCCAACACCGGTAACGGCTACGCCCGCGGGGTAGACATCTTCTACCGCGACCGTTACCAGACGTTTAAGAAAATTGATTTTTGGGTCAGCTACGGCCTGCTCGATACCCGCCGGCAGTACTGTGCCGACCTGGCCACGGCCGTGCCCACGTTCGCCGCTACCCATAACCTGAGCGTAGTGGGCAAATACTGGTTTGACAAACTGCACCTGCAGCTAAGCGGCACCTACAGCTACGGCAGCCCGCGCGCCTACTACAACCCCAACGAGCCCGGCTACAACC
>CALMOO010000026.1 GCA_937871705.1 uncultured Hymenobacter sp. | reverse complement strand
CCGCCATTCTGGAAGACGAGCGCACTCGGCCATTTTCGGTGCACTACGAGCTGCGAGCGCTGCTCTACCTGGGAATTACGCTGCTCACCGGGGGGGTAGGCGTGCTCATTTATCAGCACATCGACAGTATCGGGCACGGGGTGATAATTGGGGCTATTACCCTGGCAATGGCGGCTTCCTATGCTTACGCCGACCGCCACCGGCCGGCATTTACCTGGAGCCAGGCGCCGCGCACGTCCATCGCCGCCGACTATTTATTGCTGCTCAGCTGCTTGCTGTTTTTAGTGCTTGAAGGCTATTTGCAAGTGCAATATGGCCTGTTTGGCAACCGCTACGGGCTGGTGACAGTGCTGCCCGCTGGGCTGTTCTTCTACCTGGCCTACCGCTTCGACCACCGCGGCGTGCTCTCGATGGCCATCACGGCGCTGGCCGCCTGGGTAGGCGTGAGCGTGGCCCCGCTCACGCTCTTCACCGAAGGCTTCCCAACGCAGGAGTTAAGCGGGCCGGGCTTGCTGCTTGGGCTGGCACTACTGGCCGCTGGCCTAGCGTCGGAGCTATGGCGCCGCAAGCCGCACTTTGCCTACACCTACATGCTGCTAGGTAGCAACGTGGCGCTGCTGGCGGCCATGGTGCGGCTCTTTAATAATTGGGGCACCGAGTGGCCGGAGCTGCTGCGCGTGCTGCTGGTGGCGCTGCTGGTGCTGGGCATCTGCGCGGTGCTGGTGTGGTATGCGCGCCGTACGCAGTCGTATATTTTTCTACTGTTGGCCGTGGGCTACGGATACGTGGCTTTCACGAGCGCGCTCGTGATTTTGGGGCTGTTTATCCGAGTTGAAGAAGGCTTTGTTCCGTTGGGAATGCTCTACTTCCCGCTCAGCTTAATTGGGTTGGTCTGGTTGCTTGTCAACCTCAAAAAAGTTCTTCGCACAGCATGAGCTATAAAGCCTACCCCCCTGCCTGGGCCCAAGGCGATGCCTTGCGCGCCGCCGCCCGCCGCTGGCAGCGGCGCGGGGTACTTACGCCCGCTCAGCAAGCGGCTATCGAGGCGGCGCACCCCGTTGCGTATTACCGCCCCAACAATTGGATACGCGTGCTGCTCTTTGGTGTGGCGCTGCTGGGGGCTGGCAGTACGCTGGGCTTTATAGTCCTGATGACTGACGGCAAGCTGAACCCAGCTGCGTACGGCGTGCTGGTACTGCTAGGAGCTATAGTTGCTTTGGAGCTGATTATTAAAAGCTCGCATCATTATCACTCAGGCATGGATAATGCCCTTTTGCATACGGCCTTATTAGCCTGGGGCTTTCTAATTTTTTACACCTGCTTCGAAGTACTGCCTACGCAGTCCATAACGGCTACGCTCACGGGCCCTTTTACCGGGTGGCTGCTGTGGTTGGCTGCGCTGGCGGTGCTGCTGGCAGGGATAGTAGCGGCGCTTGTGCGCTACGCCGACCCCCTGGCCGCCATCACAGCCTTCGGCACCGCACTGATGCTCCTGGTTAGCGTATTATTTACCTTAAGCTGGCTGCTGCCATTTGCGGTGATGGCTGCCACCGGCGCCCTGCTGCTAGCCCTGCGGCGGCTACCTGCCCGCGCCGATTATTTCTACTACCGCAGCGCCGGGCTAGTGTTGCGCGTGCTGGGGCTAGCCACGCTCTACCTGGCCGGCAACTACCTCGTAGTGCGCGAAGGCAACGCCGAGCTGCTAGGAGGGGGTAGCGCCTCGCAGCAGATTCCGTTTGCGCCGTTGTTCTACGCTTTCACGGCGGGTATTCCGGTAGTGTATATCGTGCTGGGCTTGCGCCGCCACGACCGGCTGCTGCTAACGATGGGGCTGCTAACCCTGGCATTTTCCATCTACACCCTGCGCCACTACCGCACCCTAATGCCGCCCGAGGTAGCAGCCACGATAGGGGGGGTAGTACTGCTAGCCGGTGCGCTGGCGGCCCTGCGCTACCTGCGCACGCCCCGCCACGGCCTCACCGCCGCAGCCGACAGCGAGGCTACGCCGCAGTTCAACCTAGAGTCGCTGGTAGTAGCCCAGACGGCTCACGCCCCAGCCGCACCCGAAGCCGGGTTTCAGTTTGGCGGCGGGCACTCGGGCGGGGGAGGCGCCGAAGGGTCGTTTTAAGTCAGCAGCCTTGCAGCAGGCTGGCGAGCCGCCCTACTGCGGCAGCGTCAGCAAGTAGCCAATCGTGAAGTTGGCATCCCAGTCGAACACAAACTGCTTGCAGCCGGTGGCCGTAGCCACGGCTTTGTAAATGTTGAGGCCCGCTTTCGACTTGGCATTGTCGAGCTGGTAGGCGCTGGCAGCGTCGAGCACGGTGTAGCGCTCCTTGCCGTTGCGCACTTTTTTAGCTAGCTCAAACGGCACACCCCCAATAATAAAGCAGGTTTGGCGCAGGTCGGTGGGCACCTGCTGCACTTTGGCTTGCACATCGGCGGCAACGGTAGCATCGTCGGTGCCTTTCTCAAAATACTTGGCCCCGTAGGTCTCCACCGACTTGGGTTGGCCGGCGGCCAGCCAGGAAATTTTGGTGTTGCCCGAGCCAATATCTACCACGAAGGCCTTGCTGGCATAAGAGGGGGGTAGCACCGAGCGCAACCCCAAGCTGCCTTCTTTTTCGGGCGTCACGGTGTTTACCACGTAGTTCAGGCTCTTGAGCGCGGCCACAATCTTGGTTGTGCTCGGCACCTTCAGCGCCCCGGAACTGACCACAAAGTGAATGTCGCGCCCGCTCACGCCGTAGTCCAGCATCTTGCCGATGTAGGCCTTCAGGCCCTGGCGGATATCCGCATCGCTGGCCATGCTTTCCATCACCAGGCTGTTGCCAAACTCCGCTTTTTCGAGCTTCCAATTGCGTTGCGGGTCGATGCGCACAATAAATGAGTTGAAGCCGCTGGCGCCCAGCTCCACTACGCCTTTGAGCTTGCCGTTGACCGGGGCAGGGGCTTCGTAGGTAAAGGCCGGGCGGGCGCCAACTGGCGTAGCAGCAGGAGCGTCGTCGCTAGTGTCGGCGGCCGGGCTAGCGCCGCCAGCACTAGGCTGCGCAGCAGGTGTGGAGGTTGCCGCTGGATTCAGTTGCGGGTGAGATTCCCGAAAATACTTAATGCCAAAATACAGGCCGAGCACAATGAGCGCCGCAATGATAAGGCGGCTGGCGAGGGTAAGGCGCATGGTCAGGTGTGAGTAGAAGTGAATGAAAGCCAACGCAATGTTACAAGCCAGCCGTCAGGTAGCGCCGTACTTTCGTAGGTACGAAGCCGAGGCGGGCCGCTACCCCCCTGAAACCTTACGCCCCCGGCTCGGTGTTACGCCTGCTATGTCCGACAATTCCGCTCTGCAAGTGGCCGCTCCGGCCCACGACGAAATCGACCACCTCGACCCGCGCCAGTTCATTGTTATTAAGAACGCTCGCGTCCACAACCTAAAAAACTTGAGTGTGGCGCTGCCGCGTAACAAGTTTATCGTGGTCACTGGCCTTTCGGGGTCGGGCAAGTCGAGCCTGGCGTTTGATACCTTGTATGCTGAAGGCCAGCGCATGTACGTCGAAAGCCTCAGTAGCTACGCTCGGCAGTTTCTGGGCCGCATGGACAAGCCCGATGTGGATTACATCCGTGGGATTTCGCCGGCTATTGCCATCGAGCAGAAGGTCAGCATCAAGAACAACCGCTCGACGGTGGGCACGAGCACCGAGATTTACGATTACCTCAAGCTGCTGTTTGCGCGGGTGGGCCGCACGTTTTCGCCCGTCAGCGGCGAGCAAGTGCGCAAAGACACGGTGGCCGATGTCGTTGATTTTCTCTTTTCCCTACCCCCCGATACGCGGGTAACCATCCTGGCCCCATTGCTGCGCACCGAGCCCGGCCGCCCCATGAGCAAGGAGCTGGATTTGCTCTTGCAAAAAGGCTACGGCCGTGTGGTGCTGGCCGATGGCCAAAACGCGTTTATTGAAGACCTCATCGGCGAAGGCAAGCCCGAGGTAGAAGGCGACATTTCCATCCTGATTGACCGCTCGGCCATTCAGCCCAACGACGAAGACCTGTACTTCCGCCTATCCGACTCGGTGCAAACGGCCTTTTTTGAGGGTCACGGCACTTGCCTGGTCAAGCTCGACGACGAGACGCGCAGCTTCTCCGATAAGTTTGAACTGGACGGGGAAGTGTTTGAGGAGCCAAGCGTTAACTTCTTCTCCTTCAACAACTCGTACGGCGCCTGCCACACCTGCGAAGGCTTCGGCTCGGTGCTGGGCATCGACGAGGACCTGGTCATTCCGGACAAAAGCATGACCGTGTACGAAGGTGCTATTGCGCCTTGGCGCACCGAAAAGCAGGGCGAGTGGCTCAAGCCGCTGCTCAAAAACGGCATTCGCTTCGACTTTCCCATTCACCGCCCCTACAACGAGCTGAGCGCCGCCGAGCAGCGCTTGCTTTGGACGGGTAATAAGCATTTTGAAGGCCTCGACGCGTACTTCCGCTGGGTGGCCGAGCAGACGCACAAGATTCAGTACCGCGTGCTGCAAAGCCGTTATCGCGGCCGCACCGTGTGCCCCGACTGCCGCGGTACGCGCCTGCGCAAAGACGCGCAGTACGTGAAAATCGACGGCCGTAGCATCACTGATTTGGTGCTGCTGCCCATTTCGGAGGCGCTTGATTTCTTCCAGAACCTGGGCTTGTCGGAGCACGACATGAAAGTGGCCGACCGCTTGCTGGCCGAAATCACGAACCGCCTGGGCTACCTCGATAGGGTAGGGCTGGGCTACTTGACCCTCAACCGCTTGAGCAACACGCTCAGCGGCGGCGAAAGCCAGCGCATTTCACTGGCTACGTCGCTGGGTTCGGCGCTGGTAGGCTCGATGTACGTGCTCGACGAGCCTAGCATTGGCTTGCACCCCAAAGATGCCGAGCAGCTGATTGGCGTGCTGCGCTCGTTGCAGCAGCTCGGCAACACCGTGATAGTGGTGGAGCACGAAGAGAAGATGATGGAGGCCGCCGACCAGGTTATCGATATCGGCCCCGAGGCCGGCAGCGGCGGTGGCAACCTCATGTTCCAGGGCACCTATCCCGAGCTGCTTCAGGACACCGAAACGTACACCGGCAAGTACTTGAGCGGCCAGTTGGAAGTAGCCGTGCCCACCGTGCGGCGCCCCTGGCGCAACGCGCTGGAGCTAACCGGCGCCCGCGAAAACAACCTGAAGAACGTGAGCGTCAAGATTCCGTTGGGTGTGAT
>CALMOO010000025.1 GCA_937871705.1 uncultured Hymenobacter sp. | reverse complement strand
GCGGCAGTGGGAGGCCAATCGCCTGGCCGCGTACCACGGCTCGCTCACGCACTTTTTGCGTAGCGTGTACGACGACCGGGTGCAGGAAGAGGGTTTTTTGGCCCAGCAAGTGCGCATCGTAGAAAACCCGCGCCTGGTGCTGGCTGAGCGGCTGCGCCAGAAAAACCGCCGCCCCACGGCCGCCGAGCAAGACTCGATGCGCAAGTGGAGCCGCCTGCCCGACGTGGTGGCCCGGCTTTTCCCCAAGCCCCGGCCCATCGACAGCCTGCGCCGCGTAGGCGCCGACGGCGAGCAGTATCTGCGCTTTACGCAGGAACTACAGGTGTGCTACTTCGGCGAAGCGCCCGACCCTAACTACAAGGAACCCATGTCGTCGATTGGGCCAGTTGATGCTTCTACGCCGACCAAGCGCCAGGTTTCGCGTCTCATCTTATCAACCCTCGAAACCCGGATTAGGCCCAATGGCTCGCTAGCTAATCCGCTGGACGTAGTGACGGGCGAGTACTGGGGCTTCCAGAAAATCGGGGAGTTCTTGCCGGCCGATTATGAGCCGCCGGTGGCTGCTACCCCCGCGCCGCAGGCTAAGTTGAAGTAGCTAGGGCTGTCACCCACGGCGCCTACCCCCCTTACGGACTTACTTTCGCGGAGAGTCACCCGTTCTCTGCTCCGTAGTTTCGTATGCGTGCTGCTTTCGCTGCCTTGTTTCTGTTGCTGCTACTGCCTAGGCTGGCTAGCGCGCAGGCTATCGTCACGGGCATGGTGCGCGACTCAGTAACGCGGCAGCCGCTGCCGTTTGCGAGTGTATTTCTAGCGAATACTACCGTGGGTGTGACGACCACCGAGCAGGGCACCTTTGTATTAGGCCGCGTGCCTGCAGGCACTTACGATGTGGTCGCCTCTTACGTAGGGTACCGTTTGGCCAAGCAGACAGTGATTGTAGGCGCCACCCGGCAGGAATTAACCCTTGAGTTAGCCCCGGCCATCAATCGCCTCGGCGAAGTAGTGGTACGGGCCCACCCTACCCAGTTCGTAGATTACCAACGCTTCGCACGGTTGTTTCTAGGCGAAACTACGTTTTCAAATCAGTGCCACATCCGTAATCGGAAGGATATCACAATTGATTTCGATAAAAATACGCAGGAGTTGACGGCCTCAGTCGACAACTACTTGCAGGTTGATAACCAAGCACTAGGCTACCATATCAAGTACTATGGGCTGCGCTTTCAGTGCAATTTGGCGCGGCAGTTTCTGAGCTTCTACGGCCAGCCGGTATTCGAAGAAATGAAACCGCGCGACGAAAAGCAGCAGCGGCAGTGGGAGGCCAATCGCCTGGCCGCGTACCACGGCTCGCTCACGCACTTTCTGAAAAGTGTGTACGACAACCGGGTTGTTGCCGAGGGCTTTCTGGCGCAAAAAATTCGTATCGTTCGTAATCCACACCATCCTCGCGCCGACAGCTTGGCCCGTAATCTATTAGCGCGGCATAGAACCTCAAGCAGCGTCGCCAAACAAGACACGCCATTCGGCTGGGTGTCCATGCCCTTGTCGGCGGCGGAGCAAGATTCGCTGCGTCGCTGGTATAACACTCCAAAAGCCTTCTCGCTGCTTTACCCAGCCGAACGCCCCATCGATAGCCTACGCTACGCATCGGCCGATGGTGCCCACACTTTCTTGCGCTTTACGGATGACCTGCAAGTAGCCTATTTTAACGAAAAGCCTGACCCACAGTACAAACAGTTTATAGAGCCAATAGGCCCACCCGGCGCCCCAGCCCCGGCCCAACGTGAGGTTTCTCAATTACGATTGTTGCAACCTGAAACCGAGCTACAACCTATGGGGGCGCCACTAAACCCCTTAGCTCTATTTACCATGGGCTACTGGGCATTTGAAAAAATTGGCGAATTTTTGCCTCTCAATTACGTTCCGCCTACCCCTATCTCCCACCCATGATAAACAAAGTAGTTGCTGATGCTCAGGCCGCCCTTGCGGGTATGGCCGATGGCATGACCCTGATGCTCGGCGGCTTCGGCCTCTGCGGCATCCCCGAAAATAGTATTAACGAGCTGCTGCGGCTGGGCGTTAAGAACCTCACTTGCATCTCGAACAACGCGGGCGTCGATGATTTTGGCATTGGGTTGCTCTTGCAAAAAAGGCAGGTGAAGAAGATGATTTCCAGCTACGTGGGCGAAAACGCCGAGTTTGAGCGGCAGCTGCTGGCCGGTGAGCTGGAGGTGGAGCTCATTCCGCAGGGCACGTTGGCCGAGCGCTGCGGGGCGGGCGGGGCGGGCATCCCGGCTTTTTACACGCCGGCCGGCTTCGGTACGGAGGTGGGGGTAGGGAAGGAAAGCCGCGAGTTCAACGGCAAAATGTACTTGCTCGAAACCGCTTTGCGGGCCGATTTTGCTCTAGTCAAAGCCTGGAAAGGTGACACTGCCGGCAACCTCATCTACAAAGGCACGGCCCGCAACTTCAACCCCATGATGGCAACGGCCGGCATTATCACGGTGGCAGAAGTGGAGGAGTTGGTGCCCGCCGGCGAGCTAGACCCTAACCAGATACACACGCCGGGCATCTTCGTGCAGCGTATTTTTCAGGGCCTGCACTACGAGAAGCGCATTGAGCAGCGCACGGTCCGGACCACGGGTTAACGAGGATTTTAGCGGATTTCACAGATTTTGTAGACGACGCAAACAAATATGAAGAAGCTTCTTTTTTCCCTGCTGCTGCTCAGCAGTCCCGGCGTTTTTGCCCAGCAGGCTGCCCCCATTGCATTACGTGCGGCCGCGCCGCAAACCGTAGGCATCAGCCCGGATGGCTTGCAGCGCATCGACCAGCTCTTGCAGGAATATACGGCCGCTGCCCAGGTGCCGGGCGCTATCGCGCTGGTGGCGCGCGACGGCAAAATCTTGTATCGCAAGGCCTTCGGCTACGAAGACGTAGCCGCCAAAAAGCCACTAAAAACGGAGGCTATTGTGCGCATTGCGTCGCAAACCAAAGCCATTACCAGCGTGGGCGTGATGCTGCTGTATGATGAGGGCAAGTTTCAACTCGACGACCCTATCTCGAAGTACTTGCCGACGTTCAAGAACCCGAAGGTGCTGGCAACTTTCAACCCGCAGGACTCGAGCTACACCACGGTGCCGGCCCGCGCCGAGGTCACAATTCGGCAGCTGCTGACGCACACCTCAGGGGTAGGCTACCCGGTTATTGGCTCGAAGGAGGCGAGTGCCATTTATGCTAAAGCGCACATTCCGAGCGGCATTGGCTCACCGAGCGGTACGCTGGCCACATCTATCGACGCGCTGGGCGCCCTACCCCTCATGCACCAGCCGGGCGAGCGCTTCACCTACGGGCTGAGCGTGGACGTGCTGGGCCGGCTGATTGAGGTGCTGAGCGGCCAGCCGCTCGACCAGTACCTGCGGGCGCGCATTTTTGAGCCGTTGGCTATGCGCGATACCTACTTCTACCTGCCCGCCGGCAAGCAGGCGCGGCTGGTGCCGCTCTACACCGAGGACGCGGCGCACCACACGGTGCCGGTGCCCGCCCAAGGTATGATGGGCCTCAAGGCCGACTACCCAAAGGTGGCCGGCACCTACTTTTCGGGTGGCGCGGGGCTGTCGTCTACCATCGACGACTACGCCGTGTTTCTGCAAATGCTGCTCAATGGCGGCACCTACAACGGCCACCGCCTGCTGAAGCCGGCCACCGTGCAGCTGATGACCCAGAACCAGATTGGCGATGTCAACCAGGGCCTCAACAAGTTTGGGCTGGGCTTCAGCATTACTACCCCCCAAAGCTCGGCCCAGACCAGCCTTTCGGTGGGCAGCTACGAGTGGGGCGGCATTTTTGGCACCACGTATTGGGTCGACCCGAAGGAAAAGCTAGTCGTGCTGCTTTACACCCAGAAGTTTCCCAATACTACCACGCCCGACTTAGTGCCTAAGTTTAAGAAGCTGGTGTATGAGGCGTTGGCTAAGCGCCAGGCTGTTAAGTAAAGAAGAATTCTGTTTCTAGCTCCCACCCTACCCCCCTATGCTTGATAAACACGGTATTGCCCGGCGCATTGCGCAAGAAGTGCAAGACGGCTCCTACGTTAACCTGGGCATTGGCATTCCGACGCTGGTGGCCAACTACATACCGGCTGGCATCAGCGTGGAGCTGCAAAGCGAGAACGGCTTGCTGGGTATGGGTCCATTCCCGACGGAGGCCGAAGTTGACCCTGACCTGATTAACGCGGGCAAGCAGACCGTGACGACGCTGCCGGGGTCGAGCCTCTTTAGCTCGGCCGACTCGTTTGGCATGATACGCGGCGAGCACGTCGACCTCACTATTCTGGGCGCCATGGAGGTGAGCGAGCGCGGCGACATTGCCAATTGGAAGATTCCGGGCAAGATGGTGAAGGGCATGGGCGGCGCCATGGACCTGGTGGCGTCGGCCAAAAACATTATCGTGGCTATGCAGCACGTAGCCCGCGACGGCTCGTCGAAGCTGCTGGCCAACTGCACGTTGCCCATCACCGGGCTGCGCTGCGTAAAGAAAATAGTGACCGAGCTGGCCGTGCTCGACGTGACGCCCGATGGTTTTGTGCTGCGCGAGCGGGCGCCCGGCGTGAGCGTGGCCCAGATTAGGGCCTCCACGGCGGGCAAGCTGGTGGTGCCCGACGGCGACGACGCCGTGCCTGAAATGACCAACGTTTAGCTCCTGAACAGGGGGTAGGACAAGCCCGCCAGGGCACGGCCACGCGGCGGCGGCTGCGCACCTAGCATTCGCACCTATTGGCTGGCTTGGCTGTTATCGAACCCGCTGGACCGCTTCAGCGGGTTTTTTAGGGGGTAGCTTTACGGAGCACTCCCGCTTATTTTGCTTGAAACTATTTACCTCATAATGGCTATTCCTTCGTCTAATGGCAAGGCCGCGCCCGGCGGCACCCACCACAAAAAAGTACCTAAGGCCGCCGTTGATGAGCGCCTGACGCCCACCGCCGTACCGGCTCACAAGCTGGTGCTGCGCCAGCTGCAGCGCGCCGATTTTAAGGCCATCAAGGCCATCATGGAGAAGGTGTACTCCAACATGGAAGGCGCCTGGACGGCCGATGAGTTTGCGACGCTGCTGCGCAAGTTTCCCGAGGGCCAGATTTGCATCGAGGATAACGGCCAGGTAGTGGCCGCCGCGCTAGCTATCATCGTGGATTACAGCAAATTTGGCGATAAGCACACCTATGCTAAAATCACAGGCAACGGCAAGTTCGACACCCACGATGCGGAGGGCGACACGCTCTACGGCGTCGATGTATTCGTGGACCCTGAGTACCGCAGTCTGCGCCTGGGCCGCCGCCTCTACGACGCCCGCAAGGAGCTGTGCGAGAACCTGAACCTGCGCGCCATGGTGGCCGGTGGCCGCATTCCTGGCTACGCACCGTATGCTAATGACATGACGCCCGCCAAGTACGTGGAGATGGTGCGCAACAAGGAGCTGGTCGACCCCATTTTGACCTTCCAGCTCTCGAACGAGTTTTACGTGCGCAAAATCATTCGCGGCTACCTGCCCTACGACTCCGAGTCGAAGGCCTACGCCACGCTGCTGGAGTGGATTAACGTGTACTACGACGAGGAATTTGACAAGCTGATTGGTAACCAGAAGTCAAACGTGCGCCTGGGCATCGTGCAGTGGCAGATGCGCGCCACCAAGAGCCTGGAAGACTTCTACCAGCAAATCGAATTCTTTGTGGATACCGTGAGCGGTTATAAAGCTGACTGCGTGCTGTTTCCGGAGTTTTTCAACGCCCCGATGATGGCTCTCACCAACGAGGAGTCGGCGTCGGCGGCCATTCGGGGCATGGCGGCGTTCACCGAGCCTATCAAAACGCGCATGATGGAGCTGGCCGTGAGCCACAATATCAACGTCATTGCCGGCTCGATGCCGGTGTATGAAGATGGCAAGCTCTACAACGTAAGCTACTTGTGCCGCCGCGACGGCACCGTGGACGAGCAGTATAAGCTGCACGTAACACCCGACGAGGCGAGCTACTGGGGCATGCGCGGCGGCGACAAAATCAAGTGCTTCGACACTGATTTTGGTAAAATCGGCATCCTGGTGTGCTACGATGTGGAGTTTCCGGAGCTGTCGCGCATCTTGAGCGATGAGGGCATGAAAATCTTGTTCGTGCCCTTCTGGACCGACACCAAAAACGCCTACCAGCGCGTGCGCATCTGCGCGCAGGCCCGCGCCATAGAGAACGAGTGCTACGTGGCCATTACCGGCTCGGTGGGCAACCTGCCGCGCGTCGAGAACATGGACATTCAGTACTCGCAGTCAGCGGTGTTTAGCCCTTCCGACTTCGCGTTTCCGCACGACGCCATCGTGGCCGAGGCTACCCCTAATACGGAGATGACCCTCATCGCCGACCTCGACCTCGATTTGCTTAAAGACCTGAACAGCAGCGGAGCCGTGCGCAACCTGCGCGACCGCCGCAAGGACCTGTACGGGGTGAGCTGGGTGAAAAAGACCGAGCGCGACGAGGAGCTGCTGGCCCAGGGCGAAGAGCGCCAGCCCGCCACCAAGCTCAGTCGCCGCAAGGCTATTGCAGCGGGGTAGAGCTTCGTAACTAATTAGCTAAAAGAACGTCATGCTGAGCTTGCGAAGCATCTTGGCCGGACCATTGGGTATTACCCTACTGGCACCGGCAAGATACTTCGATAAACTCAGCATGACGTTCTTCTTTATCATCTCTCTCCCTACCCCCCTTCCTTATGAAAGGTGCCCTCACCCTGCTGTTACTCACTGTTTCTAACCTATTTATGACGTTTGCCTGGTACGGGCATTTGCAGTTTAAGAAGCTAGCCTGGTTTAGCAAGCTGGGGCTGGTGGGCGTGATTTTGGTGAGCTGGGGGCTGGCGTTTTTCGAGTACGTGTTTCAAGTGCCGGCCAATCGCATCGGGTTTGAGGAAAACGGCGGGCCGTTCAGCTTGTTTCAACTGAAAGTTATTCAAGAGGTTATTACGCTCACGGTGTTTACGCTGTGCGCGGTATTCATCTTCAAAACCGACAAGCTGGGCTGGAACCACCTGGTAGGCTTCGGGCTGCTGGTGCTGGCCGTGTATGTGATTTTCAGAAAGTGGTAGAGCTTCTTAGCTGTTAGCTCTTGTTCCGTAAGAAATGCTAACGGCTAACAGCAATAAGCCAGCAGCTAAACCAGAGGCTGAAGAAAAATTAATATGAGCTTCAGTTGGGGCTCAGGGCGCGGTAGAAATTTTGTAGCATCGGAAGGCAACCGGAGCCGGCCGATGCCTACTTCACCGCTTTCATTCCCTACCCCCTCAACCATGACTAAGCCTCTTTCTTTGCTGGCCACACTGGCCGCCCTGCTGCTGGCCGGCCCCGCTGCCCACGCCCAACAAACGGTCGTGAAGACCAAAACCAAATCGGCCAAAAACGCCAGGGCGGCGGCCACTCCGCTGACCCCGCCACCCGCAGCTGGGGCTGGCCCAGCTGGCCCTACCCCCCCTCCTCCCGGCGGCCCGCGGGGAGAGCACGGCCCTGGCAGCGCACGCGGACCTCAGGACGGCCCCGGCGGCCCTAAAGGCGGCCCGGATGGCCCGCTGCATGGCCAGGTGCAGGTACTGAGCGACTTGCGCGGCACCCTCACGGCCTACCAGGCCCGCAACGATGAGCAGGTGTACGACGCCTTTGTGCTGCGCCCCGAGGGCGGCGCGGCGGCCGATACCATCCGCTTTCCGCGCCACCTGGGCCAGCAGCTGATGGCGGCAGCCAAGGCAGGTAGCCCCGTCACGGTCACGGGCTTTCGGCAGGCGGAGCCGGCTGGCCGCCGCGACTTTCACTTTGTGAGCCTGACCAGCGG
>CALMOO010000024.1 GCA_937871705.1 uncultured Hymenobacter sp. | reverse complement strand
GCGGGGTCATTCACCAACAGCGTGCCTTCGACGATGAGCGCGGCGCCGGCGTGCGCATAGATGCGGGTGCCCGGCTTGATGCGTAGCGTGCAATTCAAGGGCACGGTTACGGAGCCGTAGAGCACATGCGGCCGGTCATTGGTCCAGACTGAATTGCAGGGTAGGGACGCGCTGTCGTGCAGGTAGATATTCTGGCCAAACGAGCGCAGCAGCACGTGCTGGTCTTGGCCATTGGTTTGGAAATTCAGGTTTTCCTGGAGCACGTAGCCTTTAGCGGCACCGTTCTGACCATTGTCTTTCAGTTGAGCCCGCACCAGGATGAGCAGACTATCCTGGCCCCGAATGAACAGATTAGTAGCCGTTTGCTTCAGGTCGCCGTTGATGAGCAGCGTGTAGGCCGATGTGGGCGGGTTGTCGAGGCTGATGAGGTCGACGGTGACGCCCTTGGGGTTGCGGTTATACACCCATAGCCGCTTCGTAACGGTGCGCAGGGTCGTGAAAACGGTGTCAAACTTCACCGTATCGGCCGAAAACTCCAGGGCGCCGCTGGTTTGCAGCTCCTCTTCGCGGGGTTTGCAGCTAGGCAGCCACAGGCTAAAGCCTGCGCTTAGCAGCAGCAAGAGGGGTAGGAAGAAACGAATTCGAGGCACAATGTTAAACCCGTTTGTCATTGCGAGGAGGAACGACGAAGCAATCTTTCCTTATACGTTAACACGACAGTGCATACGACAAGGAAAGATTGCTTCGTCGTTCCTCCTCGCAATGACAGGCGGCTACTGGTTTACGCTACCCCCACTTTCAGGCGCTCGGCACTTTCGGCCAGGCGCAGCTGCTCCACAAAGTCGTCGATGTTGCCGTCCATCACGTTGGGCAGGTTGTGCACGGTGTAGCCGATGCGGTGGTCCGTGACGCGGCCCTGCGGGTAGTTATAAGTGCGGATTTTATCGGAGCGGTCGCCGCTGCCAATCATGCCTTTGCGAATGGCACCTTCGGCTTCGTTTTTCTTGGCCAGCTCAATCTCAAAAATGCGCGAGCGCAACACAGCCAGCGCTTTATCGAAGTTTTTGAGCTGCGACTTCTGGTCCTGGCACTGGGCCACAATGCCGGTCGGGATGTGCGTGAGGCGCACGGCCGAGTAGGTCGTGTTTACCGACTGGCCGCCGGGGCCGGAAGACATGAACAAGTCTTTGCGAATGTCGTTCATATCCAAGTCGATATCAAACTCCTCAGCTTCCGGCATTACCACTATCGAGGCTACGGAGGTGTGAATGCGGCCCTGAGTTTCGGTGGCCGGCACGCGCTGCACGCGGTGCACGCCGCTCTCAAACTTGAGCTTGCCGTACACGTCTTCGCCCTTCACGGCCAGCACGATTTCTTTGTAGCCGCCCGCAGTGCCATCCATGGCATCGACCAACTCCATTTTCCAGCCCTGCTTTTCGGCAAAGCGCAGGTACATGCGCTGCAAGTCGCCGGCAAAGAGCGAGGCTTCATCGCCGCCCGCCCCGGCCCGAATTTCCATAATAACGTCCTTGGAATCGTTAGGGTCTTTCGGAATTAATAAATCTTTTATCGTGCCTTCGAGGCGCTCCTGCTCGGGCAGCAGCTCATCGAGCTCGGCCTTGGCCATTTCGCGATAATCCTCGTCTTTTTCGGTTGAGATAACCTGGCGCGCGTTCTCTATATTACTTAGTACTTGCTGATAAGCTCGGTATTCTACCACGATTCTGCCCAACTCTTTCAGTTCTTTGTTCAAGGCCTTGAAGCGCTTCATATCGCTCATCACCTCGGGCTGCATCAGCTCGTGGTTCACGGTTTCGTGGCGCTCGCGGATGGCTTCTAATTTATCCAGCATTTTGTGGTCAAAAAAAATAGTCAGTAGTTTGCAAAGATACGGCTGGGTAACAACCTCCTTTTGGTTTCTGGTTCTTAGACTCAAGCGGCCTACCCCCCATCTGTCGTTGCGCTAGCAATGGCAGCCGACAACCAGAATCTAGCAACTAGCAATCAGCAACATAAATTTCATGCAAGTTCTAAAATTTGGGGGCACGTCGGTGGCCTCAGCCGAGAATATTGAGCGGGTTATTGCCATTGTCAGGGCTGCCCTACCCCACGGCCCGCTGGTGCTGGTGGTGTCGGCTCTGGGCGGCACCACCGATGCGCTGATTGCGGCTGGCCGGGCCGCCGAAGCCGGCGACGAGCAGTTTCGGACCATCCTGCGCCACCTCGAAGCCCGCCACCTCACGGCCGCCGAGCAGCTGCTACCCACCGCCGAGGCGCAACTGGAACTGCAGCCTTGGCTCACGGCGCAGTTTGCGGAGCTGGCGCTGCTAGCCGACGGCATTTTTGCCTTGGGCGAGCTATCGCTCCGCACCTTGGACCGGCTCATGAGCTACGGCGAGTTGCTGTCATCGCGGCTGGTGTCGGCGGCCTTTGAGGCACAAGGCATTGCTAATAGCTGGGCCGATAGCCGGCAGCTTATTCGTACCAACTCGCGCTTTGGCATGGCGCAGGCCGATGCCGCCACTACGGAGCAGCAAGTGCTTGGCTTCCAAGCTAATCAAGCGAATAACGCTACCAACTTATGGGTGGCGCCTGGCTTTATCGCCGCCGATGCCGAAGGGCACACCACCACGCTGGGCCGCGGCGGCTCAGACTACACGGCGGCCATCCTGGCGGCGGCTTTGCAGGCCGAAAAGCTCGAAATCTGGACCGACGTGAGCGGCATGCTCACCGCCGACCCGCGCCTAGTGCGGGCGGCGCGGCCGATTCCGCGCATCTCGTACGAAGAAGCTATGGAGCTGTCGCACTTCGGAGCCAAGGTGCTGTACGCGCCCACGGTGCAGCCGGTGCGGCAGCGCGGCATTCCGATGTGGATTAAAAACACCTTCGCGCCCGACGACTACGGCACCTTGGTAGAGGTGGCGCCGCCGCCTACCCCCGCCGTGGTGCGCGGTCTGTCGAGCATCGGCCACCTGGCCTTGCTCAACCTGGAAGGCAGCGGCATGGTGGGCGTGCCGGGGTTTTCGGCGCGGCTGTTTGCGGCGCTGGCACGGGCCCGCATCAACGTGGTGCTCATCACCCAAAGCTCGTCGGAGCACTCCATTTGCGTGGGCGTGAACGAGGGCGATGTGCCGGCTGCGCAGGGGGTAGTAAATGAGGAGTTTGCCGCCGAAATAGCGGCTGGCCGCCTGGAGCCGCTGCGGCCCGAAACCGGGCTGGCGATAGTGGCCTTGGTGGGCGAAAACATGAAGAACCATCCCGGCATCAGCGGGCGGCTGTTTAGTGCGCTGGGGCACAACGGGGTGAATATCCGGGCCATTGCGCAGGGCGCGTCGGAGCGTAATATCTCGACCGTAATTCGGGCCGACGATGTGCGCAAGGCCATCAACGTGCTGCACGAAGAGTTTTTTGAGTCAACTGATAAGCAGGTCAACCTCTTCATTCTGGGGCCGGGCAACGTGGGCGGCAAGCTGCTGGGCCAGCTGGCGCAGCAGCAGAAATATCTGCGCAACAAGCTGGGCCTGCACCTGCGCGTGATGGCCATTGCCAACAGCCGCCATTGCTTGGTGAGCGACGAAGGCGGCCTCGACCTGACCACCTGGCCCGCCGAGCTGGCCGAAGCCCCAGCGTTGAGCTTAGCTGAGCTTACTCAGCTCATTATCAGCAAGAACTTGCGCAACTCTATCTTCGTGGACGTGACGGCCAACCCGGCGGCCGCCGAGCAGTACGCCCCGCTGCTGGCCAAAAGCGTGGCCGTGGTGGCGTGCAATAAAATCGCCGCCTCGGCCGCCTACGCCTCGTACCGACAGCTTAAGCAGCTGGCGCGCAACTTCAATACCCAGTATTTATTTGAAACCAACGTGGGCGCAGGCCTGCCCGTCATCGGTACGCTCGGCGACCTTATTCGCAGCGGCGACGTGGTGCGGCGGATGCAGGCCGTGCTGTCGGGCACGCTCAACTTCGTATTCAATAGCTACGACGGTGCGCGGCCCTTTGCCGAGGTGGTGCGCCAGGCCCAGGCCGAAGGCTACACCGAACCCGACCCGCGCCTCGACCTTAATGGCTCGGACGTGGCTCGCAAAATCCTCATCCTGGCCCGCGAGGCCGGCCAAAAGCTGGAAATGAGCGATGTGGCCAACGAAAGCTTCCTACCCCCCTCCTGCCTGGAAGGCGACGTACCAGCCTTTTACGAGCAGCTGGCCGTGCACGAGTCGCACTTCCGTGCGCTCTACGAGGCTGCCGCCAGCCAGGGCAAGCGCCTGAAATTCGTGGCGCAGTATACGGATGGCCAGGCTTCGGTGGGCTTGCAGCAAATCGCGCCCGGCCACGACCTCTACGACCTGCGCGGCAAAGACAACGTGGTGCTTTTCTACACCGACCGCTACACCGAGCAGCCGCTCGTGGTGAAGGGCGCCGGCGCCGGGGCGGAAGTGACGGCCAGCGGGGTGTTTGCGGATATTATTCGAGCGGCGCGGCTGTAGCCCCCCGGCCCCCGGCCGTGCGGGGAGGGGCAGCTTACCGTTTTTTTATTAAAATATAATCCTACGCCGCCTCGGCACTCCTTCCCTGCAGGGCAGGGGCCGTGGGGCTGCACACTATGCCGCTTCCCCCTTCTGTCACCGTGCATGCGCCGGCCACCATTGCCAATGTGGGCTGCGGCTTCGACGTGCTGGGCTTGTGCCTCACGGCGCCCTACGATACGGTGCACCTGCGCCGCACCGACCGGCCCGGCCTCAGCATTCGGCACCTCGATGACTACGACCTGCCCACCGACCCCAACCGCAACGTGGCCGGGGCCGCGCTACTGGCTTTGCTGCGCGAGGTGCCCGAGCCCTTGGGCTTTGAGGTCGAAATCACGAAGGGCATTCGGCCGGGCAGCGGCATTGGCAGCAGCGCAGCCAGCGCGGCGGGCGCAGTGGTGGCGGCCAATGCGCTGCTAGGCAACCGCTTCAGCCATAAGGAGCTGATTGGCATGGCGATGTATGGCGAGGCCGTGGCCTCCGGCGTGCAGCACGCCGACAATATTGCGCCGGCCATCTGCGGGGGCCTTACGCTGGTGCGGGCCGTGCTGCCGGTGCTCGATGTGGTGGCCCTACCCCCCCCGCCGCTATGGGTGGCGGTGGTGCACCCGCAGTTTGAGGTACGCACGCAGGAGGCTCGCGCCGTGCTGCCCACGACGGTGCCGCTGGCACTGGCCGTGCGCCAATGGGCCAACGTGGGCGGCCTGGTGGCCGGCTTCCTGACGCATGATTACGAGCTAATTAGCCGGGCGCTCGAAGACTACATCGTGGAGCCGGCGCGGGCGTCGCTATTGCCGGGCCTGGGCGCGGCGCGGCAGCGGGCCCTAGAAGCAGGAGCGCTGGGTGGCGGCATTTCGGGCTCAGGGCCGTCTATTTTTATGCTGAATAAGGATGAGGCCACGGCGCTCGCGGCGGCAGCGGCGATGGGTAGCGTGTATGAGAAAATGGGCATAGAATACCACCTGCACGTGGGGCCGATTGCGGCGCAGGGCGCGCGGGTAGTGGCAATGGAATAATGCTAACCTCATCCGTCATTGCGCCTTGCGCTCGCAACGACGGACAACTTTAACTCATACTTGTGAACTACTACAGTCTTAATCGCCAGTCGCCACCCGTTGATTTTCGCGCGGCTACCATTGCCGGGCAGGCCCCCGACGGCGGCTTATACTTTCCCGAAACCATCCCGCAGTTTTCGGCGGAGTTTCTCCAAGCCCTACCCCACCTCTCGCGGGCCGACGTGGCCTACGCCGTGATGCAGCCCTACGTGGGCGACACCATTCCGGAAGCGGAGCTGCGCCGCATTTGCGCCGAGACGGTCGATTTTGAGTTTCCGCTGGTGCCAGTGGCCGAGCGCATTGGCGCGCTGGAGCTGTTTCATGGGCCTACGCTGGCGTTTAAGGACGTGGGGGCGCGGTTTATGAGCCGGTGCCTAGGTTATTTTTCGGGGGGCGAAGCCCAGGCCGTGACGGTGCTGGTGGCCACCTCGGGCGATACGGGCGGGGCCGTGGCGCACGGCTTCTTGGGGGTGCCGGGCGTGGAGGTGGTCATTCTCTATCCTTCGGGCAAGGTGAGCCCGCTGCAGGAATTGCAGCTCACCACGCTGGGCCAGAACATTACGGCCCTCGAAGTAGCCGGCAACTTCGACGACTGCCAGCGGCTGGTCAAACAAGCGTTTACCGACGAGGGCCTGACCAGCCGGCGCACGCTCACTTCGGCCAACTCGATTAACGTGGCGCGGTGGCTGCCGCAGCAGCTGTATTATCTGTTTGCGTTGCAGCAGTGGCGGGGGGTAGGGCTGCCGGTGGTGGCGGTACCAAGCGGCAACTTTGGCAACCTGTGCGCTGGGCTGCTGGCCCACGCGTCGGGGCTGCCGGTGGGCCACTTTGTTGCGGCCTGCAATGCTAACGACGCTGGCGCCGACTACCTGCGCTCGGGTGTTTTTGCGCCCAAAGCGGCCGTGGCTACCATTTCTAACGCCATGGATGTGGGCCACCCCAGCAACTTCGTGCGCATTCTGGAGCTGTTTAAGCACGAGCACGCCACCATCAGCCAGCTGCTGAGCGGCTACACCGTGAGCGACGCCGACACGGGCGCCACCATCCGGCGCGTGGCCGCTGAGTATGACTATTTGCTCGACCCGCACGGCGCGGTGGCGTTTTTTGCCCTGGAAACGTATTTGCGCGAGCACCCGGCCGCGGCGGGCTTTCTGCTGGCCACGGCCCACCCCGTGAAGTTCCCGGAGGTGGTGGAGCCGCTTATTGGGCGAAAAGTGGAGCTGCCGGCCGCGCTGCATTATTTACTCGGAAAGCCGAAGCAGAGCGTGCCCCTACCCCCCCGCTACGAGGCGCTACGCGAGTGGCTGCTGAAGTAGCCCACGCCTGGCAGCGTCCAGGCTACTTGGCGCAACCTTCGGCTGGCAAAAGCGGTTGGCGCAGTATGGTTTTGTTGAAAATTAGGTTTTCTTACTTCCTGGCGAGCCTGCTGGGGCTGGCCGCCTGCCGCCCCGACCAGGTGCGCCACCTGCCCGGCACTAAGCAGATAGCCGAAGAAACGGCTAATTGGGAAGCTATCCGCATCATGCCTAATGACTTGCTGCACGCCACGCGTTGGGCCGGCGACTCGCTCACGGCCTTCGCCGACACGCTGCTGCGCCGCACCCTGGCCCGCGAGCTGGCCAAGGGTGGCCTGGCAAATGCGGCTAATTTCTGCCGCCCGCAGGCCTACCCCGCCGTCGACTCGATGGCGCGCAAGTGGCACGCCAACCCGCGCCGCGTGGAGTGGCAGCCTGCGTCGAGCACGACCACCCCGGCCGCCATCGCCGCGGCGGGCCTGCGGCCCGATACGCTGCGCCTGATTGGCCGGCCCGCGGTAGATACGTTTTTTTACCAACGGCCTATTACTGTGAGTAATGCCCTTTGCCTGCGCTGCCACGGCCAGCCGGGCCACGACCTCACGGCCGCCGAGGCCAAGCTGCTGCAACAGCAGCACCCGGGGCTGCACGCGACGGGCCGACAGGCCGGCCAGGTGCTCGGGGCCTGGCAACTCACGCTGGAGCGCAGCGGCGTGGCCGAGTTTTACACCATGAAAACGCGCAAGAAGTGGAAAGAGCACAAGATGCCCAAGCTATTTTAATTCAAGCAAATGAATAATTCCCTACCCCCCATTATTATCATCGGCGCCGGCATGGCCGGGCTGGCGTGCGCCAACTGGCTGCACCGCGCGGGCCAGGCCTCGCTGGTGCTGGAAGCCAGCGACGGGGTAGGCGGCCGGGTGCGCACCGATGTGACGCCCGAGGGCTTTCGGCTCGACCGAGGCTTTCAGATATTGCTAACCGACTACCCCGAGGCCCGGCGCATGTTCGACTACGGCGCCTTAGACCTCAAAACTTACCGCTCGGGCGCCCTTATCCGGCTGGCCGATGGGCGCGAAACCAAGCTCGAAAACCCATTAAAAGCCCCAAGTCGGGCTTTCACGACCCTTACCTCGCCCATTGGTACGCTGGCCGATAAGCTGCTCATTCCCAAGCTGGCCTTGCAGCTGCAGCGGCAAACGCCCGAGCAGCTGCTGGCGCAGCCCGCGGTGACAACGCTGGAGTTTTTGCGGCAATATGGCTGGAGCGAGCAGATTATCGATAGCTTCTTTCGGCCGTTTTTTGGCGGCGTATACCTTGACCGGGAACTGAGCACGGCCAGCAATTTCTTTGAGTTTGTATTCCAGCAATTTGTTAAAGGCGATGCCGCGGTGCCCGCGCTGGGCATCCAGCAGCTGCCCGAGCAGCTGGCCACTCGCCTGCCCGCGGGCACGGTGCGCCTCAACACGCCAGCCGCGGCGGTGCTGGATGGCGGCCGCGCCGTGCGCCTGGCCAGTGGCGAAACCCTGGCCGCAGCGGCCGTGGTGCTCGCTACCGATGGCCCCGCGGCAAGCCAGCTGCTTGGCAGCCAGGCAACGGCTGGCGAGGCGCACGCCGCGCGGCATACTACCTGCACCTACTTCGCTACGGCGGGGCGGGCGCCCAGCCACGGCCGGCGCCTGCTGCACCTCAATGCCGCGCCCGGCGCGCTGGTGCACAACGTGGCATTTCCGGCCGAGGTGAGCGCCGACTACGCGCCGCCCGGCCAAAAGCTGATTTCGGTGAGCACGCACGGCGAGCACGGCCTCAGCCCCGAAGACCTGACCACACAGCTGCGCACCGAGCTGGCCGCGTGGCTGGGCCCCGTAGCCGAAACCTGGCGCCACCTGCGCACCTACAACCTCACGCAGGCGCTGCCCGTGTACGCGCCTGGCCAGCCCGTACAGCAGCCTTTACGCCTAGCCGACAGCCTCTTCCGCTGCGGCGACTGGGCCGCCTACCCCTCGCTCAATGCGGCATTAGGCACCGGCCGCCAGGTAGCGGAGATGCTGCTGGGCAAGTAGCGTGGCGCTACTTTATACCTGTCCTAGGCTTAGTAATCGGCTTAAGTAGCGGTAGCTACTCGGCGTCTTTGCGAGCTTTGCGGGCGGCCGCGGTGTTAGCTACGGTGTGCGCACCGGTTTTGGAGCCCGCTTTTTTCTTGGCATTAGTGGCGGCCTTTTCGGCGTCACTTAGCTCGTCCCAGGCTTTTTTGGGGAGGTAGCGGGTGGTGCCACCGGCCCGACGGGCAAGCTTGCCGTCGGCCGTTTGCCAGTCCTGCTTAGTCCACTCCTTCAAGCCCTCCTGCTTGGCATTGGGGTGCCGGTTGATGTAGCCACCACCGGCTTTCTGGTACGCCAGCGTGAGCAGCTGCGACTTGCGGGCGCTCCAGGTGCCGGAGGCGCCGCCTTTGTCGGCTGCTCTGATTTCATCTTTGAGGCGCTCGCGAAGCGCCGGGTCGTTGTACGTATTTTCGAGGGTACGGCGGCGGGCCGCGGGCCGGGTCTTGGTCCGCTTGCGGGCTGCTGTGCTACTGGCGTCGTCGGCAGGTTGGGGAGTCTTCATCAGGGAGGCCATTAGAGTAGAACGTAATAATAACGCAGCTTAAGCTGATGAGTTGCGTAGCTCAACTACTTTTATTCAGCTGTTTAACTACCGGTGTTATTTAGTTAAACAACATTTAGGTAGCAGTCCCTACCCCCTCTTTTAGCCGCTGGGTGGCAACCACCGTATGGCACCGTAGCTTAGGGGGCAGCCACTATCTGTAAGTTATGCAAAAAAACTTATTGCGCCTGTCGTTGGCTTGGTTGCTGGCGCTTGTTTTTACTACGTCTAGCCACGCGCAGCGGGTGGGCTTGGTGCTGAGCGGCGGCGGCGCAAAGGGCCTAGCCCACATTGGCGTGCTCAAGCAGCTGGAGGCCAACGGCATTCCGATTGATTATATTATTGGTACTAGCATGGGCGCGGTGGTGGGCGCCATGTACGCGGCCGGCTACTCGCCCCGCGAGATTGAGCAGATTGTGTTGGCGCCCGAGTTTCAGTACTGGGTATCGGGCAAACAGCTTCAAGACAAGACGTTTAACTACCTCACGGCCGAGCCCGACCCGTCGGCCCTGCGGCTGGGGGTAGCCCTCGACTCGGCGCTGCACGCCCGCGTGACGCCCAACCTGGTGAATGATTTGAACCTCAACCTGGCGCTGGCGCGGCTGCTGGCGCCGGCCGGGGCCGAGTGCGGCTACGACTTCGACAAGCTATTTGTGCCCTACCGCTGCCTGGCGGCCGAGGTGTTTACGCGCACGCAGGTGGTGCAAAAGTCGGGTAGCCTGGCCGATGCCGTGCGCAACTCGATGGCCGTGCCGCTGGCGTTCAGGCCCATCCGCAACCCCGACGGGCGCTACCTGTTTGACGGCGGTATCTACAACAATTTTCCGACCGATGTGATGCGCCAGGAATTTGGGCCCGACGTTATTATTGGGGTGAACGTGGGCGATGTGTCGTTTAAGAAATACCCGTTTAAGAAAGATGACCAGCTGCTGGCTAGCACCTTAGTATTCTTGGGGGCTAACGTGGCCGACACCACGAGCGTGGGCAAGAACGGCATCTTCATTCAGCCCGATTTGGAGGGGGTAGGCTCCACGGATTTTGCCCGCGTGCGCGAGCTGATTGGTAAGGGAGACACAGCCACCCAGCGCAAGCTGGCCCTGATTCGGCAGCGTATTGGGCGCCGCGTCGATACGCTGGAGTTGCAGCGCCGGCGGCTGGCGTTTCAGCAGGCGGCCCCTACCCCCCGGTTTGTGCAGGTGCGGGTGCAAGGCCTGCGCGCCGACCAAAACGCGTACGCCGCCAAGTTTTTTCGGCGCTCGGGCCGCACCTACAACCTCGATGAGCTGGAAGAGGGCTATTACCGGCTGGCGGCCGACGATTTTTTTCGCAACATCTACCCGCGTATTCGCTACGACGAGGCGCAAAAGGGCTACGTGTTCAGCGTAGATGCCCAGCAGAACAACAACGTGGCCGCCGAAGTGGGCTTTGCCCTGAGCACGCGCCCTGTTGATAATCTGTACTTTGGCATCGAGTTTAAGTACCTGCGCAGCCTGCTCTACTCGGTGGGGGCCAACGTGAGCCTGGGGCGCTTTTACAACGGGGCGCAGGCTGATTTTCGCGTTAATGTGCCGGGGCGGGCGCCGCTGTTTTTTCAGCCCCAGATTACGTATAACAA
>CALMOO010000023.1:331-4270 GCA_937871705.1 uncultured Hymenobacter sp. | reverse complement strand
GGCTGCGGGCAAGCTCAAGTTTAAGTACCGCAACAAGCTCATGTTTGCCTTTCGGCAGTCGCCGCTGGTGAGCCAGGCTGCCCACGACCCGCGCCTGATGGCGCTGCTGCAGGCACTGCTGGGGCACGAGGCGCGGCTTTTTCAGACCATTAACTTTCTTACGGGCAGCGAGCAGCACACGCATTCCGACAGTATTCACATGAGCACGTATCCGCTCGGGGGGCTTATTGCGGCTTGGGTGGCGCTGGAGGATATTACCCCCGAAAACGGCCCGCTGCACTACTACCCCGGCAGCCACAAGCTGCCCTACTACCTCAATGCCGATTACGACAATGAGGGAAGCCGCTGGCTGATTGGCGACAAAGACTACAGTGCTTACGAGGCGTTTATTGGCCAGCGCGTGCGGGAGCTGGGCTTGCAAAAAGCAGTTTTCCTGGCCAAAAAAGGCGATGTTTTTATTTGGCACGCCAACCTGCTGCACGGCGGCGAGCCCCAGCTTAATAAAGCCCTCACGCGCCGCAGCATGGTGCTGCACTACTTCAGCCCCGACCACATCTGCTACCACGAAATAACGCAGCGGCCGGCCCTGCTGGGGTAGGCGCAGGCTATTTGCCGGGCGCCAGCACCATTTTATAGTGCTGAATGTCAGCTTCCTCAAACATCTCGCCTACTTTCTGGAAGCCAGTGCGCTCGTAAAGCGGAATGGCGCGCAGCTGGGCGTGCATGTACACTTGGGGCGCGTCGGCGGCTTCGGCCTGCACATCGGCCAGCACCTGGTGCACCAGCGCCTCGCCTACCCCCTGGTTGCGAAACGAAGGCAGTACAGCGAAGCGCTCCAGCTTCACGCCGTGGTCGGTGGGGCGCCAGCGGGCGGCGCCGGCAGGCTGGCCATCTACCAGGGCCAGGTAGTGGCGGGTAGTGGCCTGGCGGTCGTGCTGGTCGTACTCTAAGTCGGCGGGCACTTTTTGCTCTTCTACAAATACTTGCTCGCGAATGGTAAAAGCCGCGTCGAGGTCGCGCAGGTCGGTAATTTTAGTAACGGTAGTCATGGCTTTTTTGCTTTTCCTGCAAAAGAACCGCAAATAAAAAGAACGTCAGGCCTGCCTGACGTTCTTTTTGCTTTTAACCAACTTTGGCTACAGTGCCTGCTCGTGGTTGACGGGCAGCTCCGCATCGCTCGTATCCGCTGGGCGACGGTCGCGGTCGTCGCGGCCATTGCTGCGGTCGTTGCCCTCGCGGCGGCGCTGCTTGAACTCGGCCTCGCGGCGCTGCTCCGTGACGTCGAACTTGTCGTAGGCTTTCACGATGTCTTTTACCAAGCGGTGGCGCACCACGTCGTCGGCCGTCATCTCGACAAAGCCAATGCCCTGCACATCGCGCAGGATGTCAAGCGCTTGCATCAGGCCCGACTTCTGGCGGGTGGGTAAGTCAATCTGGCTGCGGTCGCCGTTTACCATCACCTTCGCCGACGGGCCCATGCGGGTCAGGAACATCTTAATCTGCGAGGGGGTAGTATTCTGCGCTTCGTCGAGCAGCACGAAGGCGTTGTTGAGCGTGCGGCCGCGCATGTAAGCGAGCGGCGCGATTTCGATAATCTTGTTTTCCTGGTAAAATTTCAGCTTTTCGGCCGGAATCATGTCTTCCAGGGCGTCGTAAATTGGGCGCAGGTAGGGGTCTACCTTCTCCTTCATGTCGCCGGGCAGAAAGCCCAGGCTTTCGCCGGCCTCTACAACGGGGCGCGAAATGATAATTTTTTTAACTTCCTTATTCTTAAGCGCTCGCACGGCCAAGGCCACCGAAATATAGGTTTTGCCAGTGCCGGCGGGGCCCAGCGTAAAGGTGAGGTCGTGCTTCATGACGGCATCGACGAGCTTCTGCTGGTTAGCAGTTTTGGCTTTGATGATGCCGCCTTTGGCCCCGAATAAAATCACATCGGGCGAGGCAGCCAGCACGCGGCCCTCGGCCTCCTCGCTGGTGGCGGAGAGGTGCAGGTTGACGTCGCGGTTGGTAATAACCCCGTACTGGTGGTAGTGCTCGATGAGCGAGCTCAGGATATCATTAACCCGCGAAATGGCTTCGGCGGGGCCTTGAATTTTGATTTCATTGCCGCGCGATACGATTTTGGAGCCCGGAAAGGCCGCCGCAATCTGGCGGATATTTTGGTTGTCGGCCCCCAGGAAATCGACCAGGGAGACATTTTCGAGGGTGATGACTTTTTCGACCAAGCGAGTGAGGCAGGGGGAGATGAGGAGAGAGAAAGCAAAAAAGCGGTGCCTACGTGGCGCAGGCACCCGATTGGCACCATTTTTAAGGAACACGCCGGCGGCACAAACGTAGCCGGAGAACTCCTATAACGGGACTACTTTTGCAGCCGTTCCAACCAGCAAGGCTGGCACCTAAACAATACTACGAAAAACTGACGACTGCGGGCATGGGGGTACTGACGCTACTAACGGACTTAGGCTACCGCGACCACTACGTGGCCGCGTTGAAAGCCCGTTTGCTGCACCTGGCTCCTACTCTGCCGGTAATGGACCTGACCCACGGCGTCGAGCCGTATAACATTGCGCACGCCGTGCACGTTCTGCGGGCCGTATTCCGAGATTTTCCGATAGGTACTACCCACCTCATTACGGTGAGCGAATATGGCGCCAGCCCGGCCGGCGTGGTGGCCGTGCCCGCGTGGCACGCCGCCCAGCACGAGGGACACTATTTTGTGGCCGCCGACAATGGCGTGCTGGCCCTGCTCTGCGATGGGGTGCCCGAGCGACTGGTGCGCCTGCTGCCGCCCTTCCCGAGCCCAGCCCTACCGAGTACGGCCCCTACCCCCCCCCTAGCGGCTAAGACCGAAGAAGGGCTTCCAACGGCCCCGAGCACCTTACCAAGTGCGCAAGCTCATTCCCTGCTCACACTCAACCCCACTCGCGATATACTGGCTCCGGCGGCCGTGCGGCTAGCGCAGGGCCAAGCCATCGACAGCCTGGGCTTGCCAACTACCGAGCTGTATTCCCTCACCAACCGGCAGCTGCGCCTGCAAGACAACCGCATTACGGGGCACGTGGTGCACGTCGACCATTATGGCAACTTAATTACCAATATCTCGCGAACGGCAGTCGAGGTGGTGGGCCGCGGCCGCCGCGCCACGGTGCACTTCGGCCGCGAAACTGTGCGCGAGCTGCGGCCGCACTTCGCCGCGGCCCCTCCCGGCGAGATAGTCTGCACCTTCAATCCGCAGGGCTGCCTGTGCGTGGCCATCAACCAAGGAAACGGCAGCGAATTATTAGGTTTGTATTTTGATTCGCAAGTAGATATGCGGTTTGAGGGCGAGTAGGTTTCTATCTAAAAAAGAGCGGCCTTCACCCTACTATGTGTGCACATAGCTAGGGTGAAGGCCGCTCTGCGTTGTTGCGAATGCGGTAGTGGCCAGTGGCACTTACTTGCCTGATGCGGCGCCTTGAGTGCTGTCGGTTTTGGCGCTATCGGGGCTGGCGGCAGTTACCGGAGCCGATTTCTCATCGGGCACCAGCACGGCAGTTTTGTCGGTTTCGGTAGCGGCGGGCTTACTGCTGCACGAGGCTAGCAGCACTCCAAGCGCAATGGCTGGCACTGCAAACCATAAAGGACGTGACGTGAACGGATTCATAGAGGACGTGACTAAAATGTAAAATACTGCGAGCCTTACGAGCATGATTCAGCCAAGGTTGGCTCTCCCGGAAACGCACGGGCGAGCTTATTCTACAGCCTTTGTCCCTTTTGCCGATTCTATTTCATGTTGCTGCGCATTGTTCGCTTAACGCTGGTCCTGGCCCGCATGCCCGATTTTTTGGTAAATATTCACGCAGTCGCAGGCACTAATTCGCCAGCAGCCTAGCTGCCAATACCTCGAACTGTGGCAAGATGCCGATACACCTCGCTTCCACTGCACATATAGCCATTAGG